>CALXUO010000049.1 GCA_944391695.1 uncultured Alphaproteobacteria bacterium | reverse complement strand
AGTTCGACCAGGCGGTGCAGGCGAGGCTGAAGCATCGCCGCTCCGGCACCGACGCAGCGCCACAACCCTACGCGTGACGTCACTCTTGCCGGGCGTAAGCCCTTGCCATTTTAATACTTACCCTCTTGTTAAAGAGGGAGATTTTTTAATTGCTGAAGTAGTAACCACCCGAACTTGCGAAACAGCAGCTCGACCAGGCGGTGCAGGCGAGGCGGAAGCATCGCCGCTCTTGCACCGACGCAGCGGCCGAACGCGAAGCGTGAGGTCAATCTTGCCGGGCGTAAGCCCTTGCCATTTCAATACTTACCCTCTTGTCAAAGAGGGAGATTTTTTAATTGCTGAAGTAGTAACCACTCGAACTTGCGAAAAAGCAGTTCGACCTCAGTATTTGCTATTCCAAATAATAAACCACGGTTGACACCACTCTGACGGTTTTGTTGATTTGTTCTGTCTCGCTCACTCCGGGGATTTGCTCCCTCGGCAGTATGGAGAACACGCCTTGATTGGCATTTTTAATTTTGCCGACTTTGCTTTGCGAGCTTAGGGCGAATTGCTCGGCGGCCTGCTTAGCGTTTTGGGTTGCCATTTCAAGCATTTTAGGTTTTATTTGATTAAGTCCGGTAAAAAGATAAGACACCGGCGACGAATATTCTTGATTGTCAAATATTATACCTTGTGCAACCAAATCGCCGATTTTGCTCAAAGCTTGTTCTACCAAGGTAACATTAGTGGTTCTAACGGTTATGGTTTGATCCAAGATATAGCGAGAGTCGGTAATTTCACCGCTGCGATAAGGATTCGTTTTCAAATCATTGGTGTTGATTCGCTCAATCATAATTTCGTTTTTGCTAAAGCCGCTTTTTTGCAAAAAGGCCTCAATAGCGCCAAGGTCGCCGGCCATTTTTTGTTGCAAAGCGGTCAAATCGTCACCGGTTGTCTTAAATTTGATTTTCCAAAACGCCAAATCGGCGCTAACATCCATCTCGGCCAAACCCTTAACCGTAACGGTATTATTGTTGCGGTTTGAGATATAGTAATAATACCCCGGAAAAAATCCGCCCAAAGCGATACCCAAGGCCAATATGGTGCAGGCCGCAATTTGCTTTTTATCCATAACATTTCTCCTTATTTATGCACATTAATCATTGGTAATTTATAAAAAGCCTATTGCCAAGTTATTCAAAAGTCAATAACATCTTCGGCGGTTTAGGAGGTAAGGGATAAGATATGAAAATAGGTGTTTTCGATTCCGGTCTTGGCGGGTTGGTAATAACCAAAGCATTTGTTGAAGCCATGCCTGAGTATGACTATATCTATTATGGCGACACGATGCATTTGCCCTATGGAGAAAAGACTCAAGAGCAGATTCTCTTCTATACCATTGATGCCATAAAATACCTCATCAGCCAAAATTGCGGGCTAATTATTATAGCATGCAATACGGCAACATCCATTGCCTTGAGGTACTTGCAGCAGCGGTTTATCCCAACGTTTGCGCCGGATATCAAGGTTTTGGGGGTGGTTATCCCAACGGTTGAAGAGGCAGTTTTGGACAATGCCTCAAGGATAGGTGTTTTAGCGACACCGGCCACGGTTAGCTCACATATTTATCAGGCCGAGCTGCATAAGCTAAAACCCAAATTAGAGGTTTTTGAGTTTGCGGCGCCCAAGTTAGTTCCGGCGATAGAGGCCAATGATTTTGCCTCAGCCAAAATCTGTGCCCAAGAATATGCGGCCTGTTTTGAGGATATTGATTCGCTTATTTTGGGTTGCACGCACTATCCGTTGCTCAAATCGGAGTTTAGGCGTATTTTGCCCAAAAAGACCAAAGTAGTGTCGCAAGATGAGTTGATGGGAGTCAAGCTCAAGGATTATCTCCGCCGTCATATAGAGATAGATATTAGCTTAAGCCGTGGCGGCAAGTTGCAGGTTTTGGTAAGCCGGATGGATGAGCATTATGCCAAAGTGGCATCGACGTTGTTTCCCAACATTAAGATAGAAGAGGCTAAATAGACAATGCGCAAAGATTTTTATATTTTTCGTCATGGCGAGACAGATTATAACAAAGAAATGCGTTGGCAAGGCTGCGGAGTAGATTTACCGCTTAATGCAACCGGCATTGCTCAGGCTGTTACCTTAAGCGAGAGGCTAAAACCGCTAAAGTTAGAAGTAATTTATTCTTCGCCCCTCAAACGAGCGCTTGAAACGGCGCAAATAGCAGCATCTCAGCTCAAACTAAAAGTTAAGCTCTTGCCCGATTTGCGCGAGGGCTGTCTTGGTGTTTGCGAGGGGATGAAAAAGCAGGATGTTGCAGACAAATATCCTGATTTGTGGCACAAATGGTATGATGACAAAATAGATTTATCCGTCCGCTGGCCCGGTGGCGAAAGTAAGCTTGAGATGCAGCAGCGGATGTTTAGGGCGTTTGAGCAGATGTTATCAGCCAAAGAGGACGTTATAGGCGTTGCCTCGCATAGCGGTTCGATGCGCTATTTTCTGCTTGCTTTTGGCTATGGTCCGCACAAAATGCCCAATACTGCCTTGTTTCATTTAGTTTTTGAAGACGGCAAGTGGCATCTCAATCAAAATTAGGCAAAAATTATCTTGTCAAAGAGCTAAATCTGTTTTAGGGTAACACTTGCCAAGGCGGGTTGCCTTGGTGGTGTCTAACAAACATCTCGTAAAGAAAATTCCTCCCTATGGGGGAGTGGGTGAAATAAGCACGCTTATGCGTGACGAATAAGCCTGACTGTCTTTACGCAGTTTGTTAGCTCCCCGCCTTGTTTTTTAAACAATGGCGGTTTTGTTTTAATAAGCAAAATAAGGAGTTAAAACTGATGAACCTAAAACAACTTATGCGCACTCAAATTGCGCCGCAACTAATAGCGATAAGGAAACAAAAAGGCCTAAGCCTCCAAGATGTCGCCTTGCAATCGCCGTTGTCTATGAATATGATTGCGCTGATGGAACAAGGAGCTCCATTGTCCGCCCGCCACTACTTGCGACTAATTAAGTTTTATGATAAAAAACTGGAAATCAAAATCATCAACCTTAGTTAACCAAACAAAGCCTCTTTGATAAGAGGCTTTGTTGTTACATCTGCCAAAACTTGCGGATTCTTTCCAGGTTATCCAACGCATCCCTGCGCCCCAGCTCATACATCTGTTTGACCACATCAAGGTTTTGCTCCATCTTGCTGATTTTTATTGTCTCTGACGGGCGCAAAACCAAGGTGTTGCCTTGCTTTTCTGCTTCTGCCACAAAATCAAGCTCGGCATTATACATCTTATAGCGCTCGGCAATGGCTTTGGCAAAGAGCGGATATTTGCGATAGACGATTTTTGCCAGCAGTTTGTTGTGCGATTTTTTCTTGCGATAACCTTTTGGTCTGGTCAAAATCACGATATTGCGCTCAAAACCTTTTGTCAGGGCTGTTTTTAGCGGAATACTGTCGCAAATTCCGCCGTCAAGCAGCTTTTTGCCACCAACCTCAACAATTTGCGACAAAAACGGCAACGAGGCCGACGCCCTTAGGTAATCAATATTTTCGCCTCTCAATGTTGGGCATAGGATATATTCCGGCTCGCCCGTCTCAACATTGGAGCAAACGGCAAAAAACTGGCATTTCGCTTGTTCAAACCCGTCGTGGTCGAATGGATCCAATATATCCGGCAACTCATGATAGCAAAACTCTGTGTCCACCACATTGCCGGTTCTAATCCAGTTTTTGATACTCATAAATCTTGGGTCGTTGCCGTATTTTAGATTATAGCGGATAGAGCGCTCTTTTTGCCCTGCCACATACGAGCAGCCGTGTATCGCCCCGGCCGAAACCCCAAACACCGCATCAGCTCCAATTCCGTTTTCGAGCAACACGTCCAACACCCCGGCAGTATAAATTCCGCGTTTGGCGCCGCCCTCCAAAATCAATGCTGTTTTCATCTATGTTTCTCTTTCAAAAAAAGAGCCTTGCTTTTGATACAAGGCTCCAAAGTTTTCAAACTTTCTCGCTTAGTAGTATACCCAAGTAATATTAGCAGAAGTTTTAGATCCATCCGCCCCCTCACAGGCAGAAATTGCTGTAGACAAATCAAGGGGCAAATTCCCCGGCCCGAAAGGATTTGTTGCATTACTAACTATCAATCCTGCTAAACCATCTGAGCCCCAGTCTGAGGAGGCCAAAGACATACAAGTTTCAACACCGAGGTTAGACATTTTTATATAAAAATATGACGATAGAGAGCTTGCATTAGCCAAAGTACCACATGCTGCCGCATCACACTCAGCAACATCAACAGGACCAAAAGCTCCAAAAAGGTCACTACCAGAAATCATATCTCCCGGAGCAATATGATAATCAACAACAGTCTCACTATCAAGCCCCGAATAGTTAGGGCTGGTGGCATAAGCGGTTCTAATATTCATCAAAAGCATAGTAATCTGATCTTGAGCTTTAGTGAGTTTATATTTAGCCATTGCTTTTGAGTAGCCCGAAATACCGCCGACGGATAACACGCCGATAATTGCTAACACGCCAAGCATCTCCACCATCGAACGGCCTGTTTGCTCAGTTCTTGATAAAATAGTCATCGTCTTTCTCCTCATAAAATTGCCGTTTGTATAGTTTTATCTTATCAAAAACTCTTCCCCCGGGCAATCCTGTCTTGAGTCATATCAAAGTCATAAAGCTTATAACTTTAGTTATAACTTATCGCCAGTATAGAACTAATCTATTAATTAATAGTAAATATACCTACTTAAAATTAAAAATAATACTATTATTTTCATTTTGACAACAGTTTTTGACCAAGTTTTCGTTAGCCGGCAGAACTAATCGATTTGAACTCCAGTCAAAAACAAGAGGTTTATTGTCATTTACAATGCTCATACTTTCAACTCCCAACCAAAACTCTCGATCAAATTTATTGGAAGCCAAGCCAATACATTGGGCTTTATTTAGCCCGTTATAGGCAATAACGAAACTCTGCACCGTAGGCATAACAGCAGTTCCGTTCTTGTCTGCCCCAACTTCTACTTCATTAGCAAAATAACCAATCAGTTTGTTATTATTTATATTCATATCCAAGGGATAAAGTCCTTTTGCAATTACTTCCTTTGTGCTAAGCCCCCAATAATCAGGGCGCATTTTATAGTGATTACGAATATTTTGAGCCAATTTGGCAATTTGATATCCGGCTTCACGCGCTCCCACTTCTTTTTGTTCTCTCAAAAGCAAAACGGCGATTAATACAACCATTGCAGCAATGACTGCGCTTACAATTACAATCCGCCACTTATGCCAATAGAACAGCATTTTATGTTTTATTTCGTAGACTTTCCCTATCATCGTTTAAGTTCCCATACTACTAGTAATCTGGTCTTGCATATCAAAGGTCCCCATGACAGCCCAAGCAATAACCGCACCGATAGAAAGCAGTGCCACCATATTGAGCAAGCCGGCCTTTTCTTCAATCGTATATACTGATTCTTCCAGCCATTCGTTAGCCAAATTATCCAAAGCTTCTTCAAAGTTGTCAAGTTCAGAATAAATTTTTAAATCGTCAATAATTTCTTTGTCAGGAAAAGCCAAACCTGTTTTAGCAAGAGCTTGCCCCAAGTTATCGCCGTTATTAATAAAGATCATAGTTTTATCAATACGCTCTTTTAAATATCTGGTTGAATCTTTACGTAATGCCCTCATTGCAGTAGAAACCGGAGTTCCGCCTTTAACCAACGCTGACAGAGCCAACAACCAGCTTATGCCGACAAATGTTTTATATAAAGACCATGGTGGAATATTGTCAAACAAAGCTCTTATTTTTCCGGTCCAGACACTTATAGTAAAATAAATTGTTGCCATCAAAACAGGTAGAGATAAAAAGGCAACTAACCAGTTATCTTTAATCCAAGCCGACAAATCGACCAAATCTTTAGCCAAGCCTCTCCATCTTACATTAGGGGCAGCATCAATCATCGGTGGCACCATATAAACACCGATGGCATAAATAATCAGTATGGCCATCATCATCAAAAAACTTGGGTAAGATATAGCACCTATAATCGGTCTTATCATTTTGGTAGAACCTTCGGTAACTTTAATAAGATTAAGAAGTGCCCCTTCCAAATCTGAGACATCGCCCACCGAAAGCATCAATCTTTCACGATCCGGAGCCCAACCTTTTAATGCCTCGGAGAAAGTATTACCATTGTTTAAGCTGCGTCCCCAAGCGGCAATGGCAATAGCTAACGGCTCACCAGGATTTTTTCCGCCGTTTGAAGCTCCGTCATGCAACATATCCAAAGCATCCATCAAAGAAAAGCGGTTTTTCATCAAAGAAGCAATTTTCCGATAAAGCTTCAAACGAGTTTTGTTAGAAAACTGAATAATCAGTTTTGCATAATATTCCTCCACTTTATTGAGCTTATTCATTGCTCTGTGCAGCGATTTTGATGTCCGTTTTGTCTTAATATTCTCATCAGCCATTGGTTAATTCCTTTTTTTAGTAAGCCGGACGTTGATCCAAAAGTCCGCACCAGCGTTCAACTTCGTCCAAATCAATAAAGCCCTTAAGCATTCGCTCCATGGCCGCTTCTTTTAATGTGCGTCCGTTCAGATCAGATGTCCAATAATCAATTGCTTTTCTGGTCTCGCCTTTAATCATCAATTCCAAAAATGTTGCGTCCGGCAAAATAATTTCCGGCACACACATACGCCCTTTAATACCGGTGTTATTGCAAAATTTACACCCCGGGCCGCGAACATAGGTGTTTTCCACACCAAAATCTCCCAAAGCAGTTTGCAAACGTTGAAACGACGGGTCATTTTGTCGTTCTTTAACCGAGATGCGGCAATGCGGACAAATCTTACGAAAAAGACGTTGAGATATCAATCCCTTAATAAGCTCAGGGTCAAGCAGTTTAAATGTCTCAACCCCCATATCACGAAAACGGTTAATAATTGCCGGCGCAGAGTTAGCATGCAAAGTTGACCACATTCCGTGTCCGGACAGCGCCCCCTGGAAAGTCAATTGCGCCGCCGCCAAAGCCCTGATCTCGCCCACCATAATCACATCAGGGTCAGATCGCAATGCCGCCGATAGAGCTTTGGTAAATTGTTCGGCTCTTTCTTCTTCGGTGTTGGCATTGGTAACTGGCATCTGTCTCGCCCCAGGGATAGGATACTCCGGCGGATCTTCCACCGTCAAAAGGTTTAGCTCATAATTCTTCTCTTGCAGCAATTTAATCATGTTTCTCTGCAAAGTAGTAGATTTTCCCGACCCCGTAGGTCCGGCAATAATACTCAAACCTACCGGTACAGCTCTTAAGCGATAAAATAAATCCTCCTCAAATTCGCCAAAGCCTAAAGCTGTCAAATCACCCGAGCCATCAGGATTATCATCGGCATACAACAATCGCATAACCAAATATTGCGAACCAAAAGCAATCGGATTAAATTGTAGACGAATAGCCAACACATTATGCGGTAACATCAGCTTTCCTTTAGAGCCGCGCAAAGGTGTAGAACCAAGTTTTTGTGCTCCTTGGAATTCATTTTGGGCATAGTTTGAATCCGAAATATCAGCCGAGGCAAAAGCCGCACGCACAAAAGATTCACCCCACTCTTTATTGTATTCCATCTCAACCTGCATCATGCCGTTAACACGGAACATAATTGTTGTACTGCCTGCAACCACAACATGAATATCAGAAACTTTGCGGCTCGCGGCACGCGCTACCACGTTAACAAAGTCTTTCTGCATCTGTAGTTGATCAAGCTCTGTATCGGCCGAAACTTCTTCGGCAGCTTGTGCGCGTTCACCAATAGAATATATGGCGTTTAATTCGTTTTGCGAAACATAAATCGGTTTGGCAATTGCCAGTTTTTTCTTTCTGGCCAAAACTTCAAAACTTAAAACACGTCCGTCAAATTTGTGAGTTTCAACCACCAAAAAGCGACCGTCGGAAAACAAAGCCAACAAACGCCTGGTATCATCATTTACTGCCAACGAAGACCCCGGCAAAGTCAATAATCTATTTCCATTAGAAAAATAAACTTCGGTAATAGATTGTTTTTCTGATGGATTATCCTCGGTTTCACTTTCCTTTTTTGCTGCCGCAACTAGCTGAGCCGAAGACACAGCCCCACTTTCGGCATCCACATCCGCACCGGATGCTGCCGCTTGAGTATCCTCGGCTTTTTCATTTTCATCTGCCATCAACTAATCCATTACAACGATCCAGCTACCGGAGCAGCAATAGCTTGCTCTTTTTTACTTACTGTATCTTGCGTTTGTGACTCAAGTTCAAATCCGGTAGTTTCAACCGGAACAATACCGCCCGCAGCAAAGTATAAATAAGTCGGGGCACCATCTTTTTCAGCTGTAACATAAGTTGTAGTAATATCTCCGATAATATGCCCTGATTGCAAAGCCGTCCCTTTCTTTACATAGAAAGTTGTACCATTTTTGTTTATCAATTTAGCAATCAACTCATTGCCTTGACCTCTGATTTCTGTAACTGCATACAATTTAGACAAATCAGTCTCCACTGGTTCATCATCAAATTTACCGCTTTTTTCCGAAACCATCTCATCAACCCTTGTCGAAACAGCACCTTCGGCATTGGCAAACGGATTCTTTTTCATCTCTTCATTTTCCTGTTCCACAGTCTTGATACGATTTCTCAAGACCGAAATCTGAGATTGCAAATCTCTAACCTCGCGTTTGTGATTTTCGATGGTCTTATTATAAGCTTTACTTGCTTCCAAGGCTTCTTTTTGCAAGGTTTCCATTTTTTTCTTATTTTCTGAAATTAGGTCTTTTTTAGATTGCTGCAAAGCGGC
The DNA here is from genome assembly GCA_944391695.1 of uncultured Alphaproteobacteria bacterium. Taxonomy (GTDB): domain Bacteria; phylum Pseudomonadota; class Alphaproteobacteria; order RF32; family CAG-239; genus CAZU01. Next base: position 61,831 of record CALXUO010000049.1, on the reverse strand, counting down.
AATTTGTTTATAAAAACTGGCATTATGCTCAATCCATCTCTGATTTTCTTCCAACATCTGATTTTTATAAGCGGTCAGCACCTTCTCTTGACGTAATTTCTCAAACTGGATATCCAAATCACGTAGTTTCTGTTGTTCAACCAACACCTTCTGCTCTTGCTCTTTTTCCAATTTAAGATTCTTCAACCGCTGCGCTTCAATCCTTTCTTGTTCTTGCTGTATAGCTTGTCGTCTCTGATTCTTAACGGCTTCAATATCATTTTGCAGTTTTTCCCTGCGCAACTCCAAGTTAAGCAAAGCCGTGCGTTTTTCTAATTCCGACATCTGAGTAAACAAATCTTTATCTATCAAAGCTTCATCATCACCGGAATTTCCGAACAAATTAATTGCGGAGGTGTCTTCAATATCCGAGGAAAGAGATTGACTTTCGAAAACATTTGCTTTAGGAGCCGTTTTAGGCGTAGTAATAACCGAAGTCTCGGATTTAGCGTCAGCGCCAGCGGATGCCGATGCTGCGGCAATTGGCACCGAAGCGTCTGCCTCAGTAGATTTTTTAGCCTCAATATCAGGCACTTCCGGAGACGTTTCCAATCCGTCATCAAACATTGCCTCTTCCGACAAAGAAACCAATCCTTGTGCGTTCACAGGATTAGCTGCAAAAGCTAAAATGCAAGATGACATAATTAATAAAATATTTTTCTTATCATAGAACATAGATAACTCCCTCATAATGCCAAACGTCTCCGCTTGGAGAATATGTAATCATATTAAAATCAAGACCTGAATATTTTGTTAACAACGGCAACCAAACTAATGGATTGTGTGGTGAGTCAAATGTGAATTTCAACATTCTAAAAGTTATAGGTGCGCTGGCTGCTCTCCGTGCTGCCGGCCCCTTAGCAACAGTTTGCGGAGCCTGAACTTGAGTTGTAATTGAACTCTCCGTCAAAGTAATCGGCAACCCCAAAGATTGAAACTGATCATTGATGGTGTTTCTCAAATCAATCATTTGCCTGTCCGGAGGCGAAGAAAGCACCTCCACCGGATTCAAAGGTAAAGACGCCGTCAAAGTATTGCCCGTAACATCAAATGAATATCCGCTGAATTGTAATCCGGAATTTTTCAAAGCTGTCTCCATCCAAGACATTTGCCCGACTTGTCTTTGCCAAGAAGTTGCCACGGAATTATTCGCACAACTGACCGAGCCTATATTCCATCCCGGAGGCATAATAGTAACCAGCTGGGTTATTCCTTGGAAACAGTTTTGCATAAATTGTTGCGGATTCTTAACTTTTTCCCAAGGTTTAGGCACCTCTTTAACTTCAACCTGCTGAACAACCTTAGGCCTTACTGGAACCACCACTGGTCTTTTTACCGGAGTAAAAAACAGCTTATCAATTAAGCTCGAAACCAACCATAAACCAACAATCGCCGAAATGACAATAACCAAAATCAATTTAGATCCGCGCAGCCCTTTTATTTTTTGTAGCTTAACTTTTGCACCTCGGGACAAAAGATCTTCTACGTCTATTTCTTCGGTATCTTCGATTCCCCATTCTTTCGGGGCAATTTTTTTGCCCCAATCAGGCACGGCCATCATCGACAAGAATTGGTTTTTAGCCTCTTCTTCGGTCAAAAACAGCATATCACCGTCAGACAAGATGATATCATTACGTACGCAAGTGTACCACCAGCCTTCTCTGGTCTTAAATACGGCAACAAAAGACGACACGTTTGACAAAGCAGTCGCTAAAGAAACCGCTGCAACAAGCTCGCCGCTCCTATATCCTTCATGAGAAACGCAAATACCAAATTGAGGAGCTTTTCCGCCCTTAATACAAAATAAATCAGCCCCCTCCAAAATACTGTTAGAAGCCTCTTCAACTTCTTGCAGATAATCGCTGGTGTTTTGTAGCGGTTGCCAGAACAAACTGGTAGCATAGGAAATACCACTAATACTTATAGAGGTACCCCAAGACCTTTTTCCTGCCCCGTCATCATAATCATCATCTAAAAGTTTTGCTTCTTCCAGCACCTCCGGTATCTCCCGTAAAACTTATTAATTCATACTCATTCTGGTTTCAGGCGACAAAGGAGTTTCCAAGACAACCGGTGTCAATATAATAACCAAAATGTTACGATCTTTGCTGGCCGAGGCCGATCCGCCCAGCAAAGAATTATCTGCAGATCCCGTACCAGTTTTGTCTGTTTCCGATGAAACTTTTTCATAACCAGTAAGAATTAACGATTCCCCAGATGCCAAGGCAACTTCTTGCGTAAAGGCTCTGGATTCAATAATCGGATTTTGAATATATTGATTCTCATCATCGTTACCAAAAGAAACTTTTTCCAAAGACAACAGATCAGATAAAGTCATGTTAAACATTACCAACATTCTACCATGCTCCAAAATACGGGGCAAAACATCAAGCGTAAATCCGGTCTCAATTTCTTCTGTCGTAACCGATATATCGTAGTTTGTACCATCGGTACCGTTATTGGTCTTAGTCATCTCAGAAATATAGTTCTGCTTCTGAGTAACTTGAATCGGCGCCGGTTTGTTGTTCAAAGTGGTAATCGTGCCGCTGGTTATCAATGAAGAGCGATTCTTTTCAGAAATAGCCTGCATAATTGCATCGGCTGACCAGTTGTTTTTTATAATTCCCCAAGTTAAAGAGCTTGATAAATCTTCCGATGAAATACCTTGTGTTCCGGTAATACCGATAGAGCTTACGCCATCATTAAACGTCGCTTTAAGATCTAAGCCATATTTGTCACTATCCCCCACGGTAACCTGCATAATCTTAACCGAAATGGCAACCTGTCTTGAAAGACGAACGTTTTGCTCATTAATATATTTAGCCACCAATTTAATATCATTAGGTGTAGCCGTTAGTGTAATCGTGCCGTCCGCAGGAGATACCGTAAGCTTTGCTCCCTCGCTTATCATTGATGTAATAGTTGCCTCAAATTGCGCCCACATCTCAACATCAATCGAAGAAGTCAAGCTAATAGCCGACGAAGCTCCGCCACCTGATGCGCTTCCACCGATATTTACATTCATACTTGGCTTTGTCGGCAGCGAATATATTACAAAAGTTTTAGTTATGAATTTATAAAAATAAATATCTTTATTTTCATATTTCCACCAAACACCAAAACGCGAAGATACCTCATCCAAAAAGCTACTCAAAGGCCCTTGATAAGAAACCATCATCGTATCCGGAGAAGCCCAATCGCCGACTTGAGCCGTAACCCCCGGGCGGTTGCTTTCACCTTTGGCTCTGATATCTGCCTCCAAATCCGAGGCATAACGAACCCCCAATCCAGTCGTACGGTTAATCATGTCGCCGATTTCATAAAGCGATATTGGGCGATTAGATACCAAGGTTATGCCGTCGGTTGCTTCCAGATAAGACGGCAAAGGCTCTCCCTCATATTCTATTTTGCTGGTATCTCCAAGCCAAATATCATCTTTAACTTTTACCAAATCTTGATTAGCCACCTTGGTCGGAATTTTTGCATCCTCGCGTAGCTTTGTCGCTGCGTCGACATCCTTTTCCAACGAGGCGTCCATCGTTGTTGAAATAGAGCAAGAAGCGGCAAAAGCAAGAGCGCAAAAGCCAAATCCGATTTTTTTCCAGTTAGTTATACGCATTCTCATCCTCCCTCGTTTCAACAACTAATACTCGGTTGCCTTTATAAAATGTGGCCATCGGCGCAGGCTGCGCTCTGGCAAAATTACGTATCAAAGCTGAAGCAACATCAGCAAATCTTCCTCTGAACATAGCTCCAGCGCCCAAAGTATAATTCCGGTTCGAGTTCCAAACCAATCTCCAGCCAGCCCTATCGCTCCACTCAGACAAAAGCCCTTTTAAGGTGTTTCCTTCTTCGGCCAACCAATCTTCCACGGCATCATCTTCTGAATCTATGGTTTCATTACTATTGCTGCTAGTGCTGGCGCCTTCACCATTGCCGCTTTCCGCAACAGCTTCGCTGAAAGCTTCGCTCACAGCAATTTCATAATCTGTAACCTCTTCATCTATCGTTGGTGGAATTGCCGCCGACATATTGCTCCCGGCACCGTTGGTAATTATATATTGATCCTGAGGTGTCCTTTCGCCAAACTCGCGATAATCCGCCGCGCCTGTGCGGTATTGAACAAAATTGTCATAAGACTGAGCCATCTGCTCCGGTGGAACAATTACCGGCACTACCTGAGTTTCTTGAACATAAGAAATTTCTTCCGCTCCTGTTGCATTTGTATCATCCGACGTACCCCACAAAGTATAATGTTTGCCGCATCCAACAAGTAGAAAACACAGCAAAGATACTCCGTATATTTTTCTTAAGTTCATTTTTGCAATCCTTTGAATAGAATTTTTCATCATATTTTCCCTATCATACTATTGAAAAATAAATAATCAAGCACCGTAAAACAGTTATTACCATTGTATGTACTGCGTCTGGTAAGTTTCATTTATTTTATCCGTCTCTCTTTTTGTATTAATGGTCCGCAAAACAAAGCTGTTTGGCTCTCTTGCCGTAAATACTATGTTTATTTTCGAGTATTCGACACCTTTGTTGGTTAAAATGTTATGCAGCAAATTTAATCTTTTTTGTTGGAGTGCTGTCGAGCTTGTTCCGTCTATTCTTATTTCCAAGGCTGTTTCGGGGGTTTCGGCGGCTTTTGAAGCAAAAGCTTGAACCCAGCGCAACGTCTGTCCGGATATTTCTGCCCTGTTGGGTTGAAAAGATAAGCGTATTTCCGTAGGCATTATAGAAACAGGTTTTGACATCTCATAATCTTTTAATGCCGCACGTTTGGCTTTGGCTTTGGCAATAGCCCGTTCTTTAGCCTTGTTTATGGCATCAGAAGTGTCTGTACTACCTTTGTCATCTTGGGGTTTTGAAAAAATAGATGTTAAAGCCTTAACAATAGTCCCGCCTTTGCTCTCAGCTTTTTTCTGCTGCTCTGAGTCTTTTTGGGTGGCAATATCTTCTTCAAGAGGATTTTTTTCAACATCAAGCACAATCTCTTCTTCTATCGGAGTGAGCAGTTCTTTGTTTGTCTCTTCTTGAGCCGACAATTTTTCCTGTCTTTTTATCTCAGCATCAATAATTTTTTCTTTAATTGCATCTTCAGATGATGGGGGGTAGGCCAGTTTTGGTGTCAAATCATCATCATCCATAATATCTCCGGGAATTGGGATAATAAGATTTTTAACCGTCTCTGAAGCAACCTCAATTCCTGCGCGCGCTGGTTGGGGGTTAAAAGTAGCATCTATTTCTTTGGTCGGTTTACCGGTCAAATCCTTATTAAGCATCTTGTTTTTTGCGCCCTTGCTTTGAGCAATAACCCAAGGATTGTCGCTCATTTTCTGCCATTGTTGTTCCGCATCTTCGCTATCAATTGTTTGAGCAATTTCTTTTTCCAAACTTTGGATGGGAACATCCGGCTTATCCATGGCAATATGGTTCAAATTTTCCGGATTGCCGATGGTAACATTTTTCGGAGCCTGATTTGCAGATTTTTGCAAAGGAATAATTCCGACCTGTTCTTGCCTGGACAGTATCAAGGCTTGTTCTTCTTGACTGCTCTCAGCTGCGACCTCGGCGATTAAAGGAGGGGTAATCTTTTTATCAGCCGCGGCGGAATAAACGATTTTCTGTTCTCCGATATCTTTATCGCCTGAGCTTTCGGCGATTTTTATTTCATCTTTGGGTTCATAAACGGCTTCTGCCTCAATTTCTGGCAGAGGCAAAGGCTTATCTGGGGCATATAATACATCAGTTAAGACCAAATCTTGAATCGGGGCGGTTTCGTTTGCATAATCATCAACTTCAAGCGGAAAAATCAAATTATCATCAACTCCAGCCAAAATAACCTCAGGCTCGGGATTGACAACGTCTTTGTTTTGCTTTTGTATTTCGGGCAAAGTATTCAAAGCGATTTTTTTAATCGGAAATTTTGCTGCTCCGCTATTTTTTAAGAATAAAACAATATTTTTTTTGCTTATTTCAAGGGGTTCTTGATCATTTTGAGGAGTATGATAAAAAGCTCTGTTTGCCGTCAAAATGGCAAGCAAAGATACCGAAAAACTGCATACAAAAGCTTTGATAACTGTTTTATGCATAAATTAAACCCCTCTAAACCCTAGATAAATCAAAATGCGACTCTTGGCAAGACTCGCGAAAAAATATACACAAATTTGTGTATGATTTTTAAATTTTTATGATTAAATATGCGTCATAATCCGTCTTTTTATAAAAAATCAAAAAACTGTAACACTTTTTAAGTAATTTATGTGTTACAATAATTTTATTGATTAATCATAAGACCAACATGTAAGGCGCCCAACATCATGTTTAAGCAGGCAAAGAACATATCAATTCTATTTTTAATAACAGGCCTATTTTGGGCATGCAGTCTTAATATTGCCGCCGCCCAAAACTTTTATAATCCCATGTCAGCCGCCGAATTTGCTAGAGAAAAAGGGCTAAGTGAATGGGAGAGCATACTTCAAAAAGATTATGAAGGTAGCTCACTTATGAAATGCGGCGATGAGTTTTGTGATAAACAAACGCAGGAATGTTGGATGTGCAGAGAAAGTGGTCAAATAATTGATGCCGGAACAGGCTATTCTGGGGGAGCCGCCTCAAAAACTGTCGGCAGATGTTATCCTAAAGGCACAGAAAGAAGGAACGTATCAGGAATCAATTGCTGGAAAGTAGAACATAACGTTGATACAACCGCTATGGATACCAAAGGAAATGTAACCGTTAATAGGGGTGAACTGACAGGCACAGATGGAAAAAAATATATTTTATTTCTGGGTGAACAACCTACCATTCAATATGGTAACAACGGTAAGGAAAATGAAAGTTTTGCAGGCTGTGAGGTTTTGCCGGTAAAATTATATAATATGCAAAGCTGCTTTTTCTGTCCGTTGGCCGCGCTGATTTTTGGAGCCGCCAATGATGTTACCACAACATCTTTTAGTGCTTTTTCCAAGAGTTTTCAGATTGTAATGGTGGTGGTTTTTGCCGTATGGCTGGCCGTTCTTGCTCTGCAACAGGTTTTCCCCATGACCAAACAAGATGCCCCCAAATTTTTGTCAGCAATCATAAAACAAGGTTTTAAGGTTATGGTTGCTTTTCTGCTGTTATCATATTCCAACGATATTTTCAGATATTTCATAATTCCGTTGTTAGAGGGCGGCTTGCAAATGGGAACCTATATTCAAAGCACGCCTACGCCTCAGCCTCAAAATTGGACGCCTACCGAGATAAACACTCCCAATCAATATTTTAACTTGCCTGTCTCATCCACAATCAAAAGCGATGGCAGCAAAAGCAGCACATCTTTATACACACACATAGAAATATATTTGGCATCGTTGCAAATGCAGCTTGCCCGAATGCAGGCCATCGGTACAACGCTGTTCTGTGTCGGGGGGCACGAAATAATAACAATTGATAAAACGCAAATGAAAGACGGAATGTCAATGATGCTTTTAGGGGGTATTTTGGCAGTCTTTGGCTTTTTGTTGACAATTTCGTTTGCTTTTTACTTTGTGGACGGTCTGCTCCAACTGGCGGTTATCGGCGCCATGTTGCCATTTATGATAGCCGGCTGGCCGCTAAAAGCCACGGCGCAATATGCCTCTACCGGTTTCAAAATGTTGCTTAATACGTTTTTTGTCCTATTTTTCACCGGATTTGTTGTCAGCGTTTGCATCAATCTGGTTAATGAATCGCTTGCCTATTCACAAAACCAGCAATCCTCTCAAGACGGGGGCGGATTAAGAGCAGCTGTAAATGCAGGTTTAAGCGGCATAGAAGAAGCCATTAACAACCAAAATGTTGCCGAGCTGAAAGAGGCGTCTGATATCGGAGGCATGGGATTTATGCTGCTGATTTTCTCTTGTTTATTAGGATTTAAATTTGTTGCCCAAGTATCACCTTTGGCCTCAAACCTATCATCGGGTGGTTTCAAAGGAGGTCTTGCCGGCAGAATTGGTACCATGGGGGCATCAACAATCAAAGGTCTGGCCAAAAAGGCCTCGGCTCCTACCGGCAAAGCGTTGGCCGATCAATATCACGCCGCCGGAGGAATTGTTGGTATTGTATCTGCTCCGGTTGCCGGTTTGGGTCAGCTTGCCGGCAAAGCAATCGGTGGTGCCGATCAAGAAAACAAGGCCTGGCGAGACAAATCATTTCGCGGCAAAGTTGGGGCGGCTGTCAAAAGAGTTACCGGCGCACCGCGGGCGGCCGCCAAAAAAGTACATAGTGTCTATCGCAAGCCAAAAGGATAATTATATCTTAAACTTGGCCAAAGGATGTTTAGTTTTAACTTCTTCCAGCAACTCTTGGGATAAGATATGGGTATAGATTTCGGTTGTGGTGATATCCTCATGCCCCAGCATCATCTGAACCGAACGCAAATCGGCCTTTCCGTTTAATAAATGAGTGGCAAACGAGTGCCTTAAAACATGAGGGGATACTTTTTGAGGGTCTATGCCGGCCAATACCGCCAGATTTTTTAGATTTTTAAAGAAACCGTCACGTCCCAAATGACCGCATTTGCCCAAAGTCGATGGAAACAAAAAAGGTTTTTCCGAACTGCCAAGCAGCTTTTCTCTTATGGGCAAATATTCAATCACGCTTTTTATTACGCTCTCGGCAACAGGAATTAAGCGCTCTTTGGCACCTTTACCTTTAACCAGAATATGCCTGCGGTCAAAATTGATACAATTAAGCGGCAAAGAAACCAATTCAGACACCCTTAGACCGCAAGCATACATAAGCCTAAGCATAATGGCAGTGCGTTTGTGCCGCAAATCAGGGTTGTGTTCGGCCGCCTCAATCAAAAGCTTAACATCCTCTCTGGTCAAAAATTTAGGCAAAGAGCGTCCTTGTTTTGGGGCCGATATATTAATCATCGGATTCTGAGCAATTTCTTTTTCCGTAAGTAAAAACTTAAAAAAATCTTTTAGTGTCGAAATTTTCCTGGCAATTGACTTTGAGGCATATCCACAAGAACTAAGATGTCGAACAAAATTTTGCACATCAGTTTCTGTAACTTTGGTCAAATCATTGCCATAAAACTCAACAAATTGTTGCAAATCGGTATCATATGACGCAATAGTGTTTGTTGCCGCCCCGCGTTCGGCCGCCATCATATTCAAAAAATCGGCAACAAAATCGCGCGTCATAGCTGTTTTACAACTTCTTCAACATGTTCTTGATGCAGCGGAATTTCATGAAACATAACCAATCCCAAGGCAGCAACAATCACAACGGCAACCACATAGTAAATCAAATTTGATTTTTCGCGTCGCATTTTTCAAAACCTTTCTTAAAAAAATATGTTGCTAAAAACAGATGTTATTTATATATTTAGCACAACAAAATTGAAAGATAAATTAAAAATGAACATACAAACAGATAAAATAATCTTACTTGTCGGCCTTATGGGCAGTGGCAAAACTTCTGTGGGCAAAAGGCTGGCGCAAAAGCTTGATTTGCCGTTTGTTGACGGCGATCAAGAGGTCGAAAAGGCGGCAGGTCTAAGCCTTATAGACATATTTAAGTGTTTTGGCCTTGAAGAATATCGTTCGGGAGAGGCCAGGGTTATGAAAAGATTACTTTGCGGCACACCTTGCGTTTTAGCCTCTGGCGGTGGGTCTTTTGTCAGCGAGCAAACCAGGCATTTTGCGCATGAAAGAGCCATAACCATTTGGCTCAAAGCAGATGTTGACATATTATATAATCGCACGGCCGGGCGTCAGCGTCGTCCGTTTCTAAACGGGGATGATGCTGAGCTCAAAAACAAATTAGAATCATATATAAAAGAGGAGTACCCCTATTATTCGGAGGCCGATATTGTGGTTGAAAGCAAAGAAGAAAGCGTAAACGACACGGTAAACCGGGTTTTTGCCGCCTTAAAAGTTTTCTTGAGCAATACTAATTAAGCAATTTTTTTATAATCTCCAGGGACTCTGCGGGAGCGGTTTGCCAAAATTTTTTATATTGATAAACTATCTGGAGCATCACTTATAATACGAAGCGCCATAAATGGTATGTTATACAAATGGCATACTTGGGCAATAGAAGCCGATTCCATATCGACCGCCAACGCTGTCGGAAAACATTTTTTAATTTTTTTAAGTTCGTCTTTACAATCAATAAATCTGTCGCCGCTGACGATTAGTCCGCAATGTATTTTGTTGCCAAGTTTGATATTGGATAGTTTCTTCAACAAGGTTTTATCTCCGTCAAATTTTGCCGGAAAACCTTGTATTTGGCCAAGCTCATTACCGTTTCCGCACCACACGTCATGATAAGATATCTGTTTTGCGGCCACAATATCTGCAATTTTAATTTTTTTCGCAAACCCGCCGGCAACTCCGGTGCTTATTATATATTCTGGTGCAAAATTCTTAATCATTTCCATTGTAGCCACGGCTGAACACACTTTCCCGATACCTGATTGCACCAAAATTATCTGATTTTGCCCAAGCCTTCCTTCTGCAAAAGTTAGATGTTCGATTTTTTAGGTTAGCATATTTTTCAAAGTTTTGCAAATCAGCTCAAATTCTTTGTCCATAGCCACAATCAGACCGATTTTCATAGTTTATGCTCCGTAGTATTTAATAAGCGAGATTGTTTGGGTATAAGATTTAAGTTTTTGTCGTCCACCAAGTTTTTCCAGTTCAATCAAAAATGCGGCCGAAACAATTTTGCCGCCGAGGCGAGTTACCAATTTGCAAGCTGCCTCCACGGTTCCTCCAGTAGCAATCAAATCGTCAATAATCAAGATTTTTTCATTTGGGCTTATGGCATCGACATGAATTTCCAAAGCGGCCCTCCCGTACTCAAGCTCGTAATATTCTTTAATCGTCTTTGCCGGCAATTTACCGGGCTTTCGCAACACGACCAAGCCACATCCCAACTTATATGCCAACGGAGCTCCGATTAAATATCCTCTGGATTCAATTGCGGCAATTTTATCAATATTTTCATTTTTAAATATATCATAAAAAGCCTCAATTATCTGGCCAAAACATCTCTTATCTTTAAGTGCAGGGGTAATATCTTTAAACAAAATACCTTTTTGTGGAAAATCGGATACATCGCGAATATTCAGTTTTATATCTTCATACATTGATATTTCCTTTTTTTAGGCGGGATAATTAAGGTTGTTTGTCGTAGCGACATATAATGTTTTTTCAAGGAATATTTTTGCGGCCAGCTTGGCCATTGGCAGATTCATATCCAAATAATTGCCGCAATCTTTGGCGCAAGCCCCAGGTATTATTCCTTCGAAATCGCGTATAAATTCAAACATTTCGATTGTCAAAGGCAGTATCTCGGTGGCAGAATACTTTCCGCTTATAAGCATATAAAATCCGGTTCTACATCCCATCGGCCCGAAATACACAATTTTATCCTTCCAAACCGGATGGTTGCGCAAAAAAGTTGCTCCCAAATGCTCAATAGCGTGAATTTCAGCCGTATTTATCACCGATTCTCTGTTAGGCTTTACCATTCTGATATCAAACGAAGTAATGGGTTGATTTCCGAAAGTGTCGATTCTTGAGACATAAACGCCGCGCTCAAGTTTCAAGTGATTTACCGTAAAACTGGCGATTTTTCCATTATGATTCCTTTGGTTCAACAATTTTAAGCGATTATAAATGAATAAAAAATTTCTGGCAACAACAGTTTTATCATACCAAAAATTAATATTTGCATTATATAATAAAGTATCAAAATTGTTAATTTGGAGATTTCAATGAAAAAAGTATTATCATTTGACATAGGTGGAACCAAAATAGCTTATTCCATTATCAACGAAAAAGGCGAATTTCTAAATGAGGTTATCAAAGTTTCCACCCCGAAGACGTCATCAGGGATCTATGATCTGCTAAAAACCACGGTCAAAGGGCTGGAAGAAGAAATTGCCGGAGTTGCCATCGCGACGGCCGGTGCGGTTAACGGCCAAGGCACGGCAATAACCTCGCATGTCGGCAATTTGCCCGAAGGCTATAATAAGACAGACTTTATGTCGTTGACCGCCAAGCCGGTTTTGGTTGAAAACGATGCCAATTCTGCGGCCTGGGCAGAATACTCGATTGGTGCGGCCCAAGGCTGCAACAATGCAATTATACTAACTCTTGGCACAGGTGTAGGCTCAGGTATAATAGTTGACGGCAAGCTGCTCAAAGGCAAATCAGGCGCCGCCGGAGAGATGCATTTTCCGATTGATTCCGGACACAAAAGAGTTTGCGGCGGGTGTGGAATGTTTGATTGTTTTGAATCATTTGCTTCCGGTACAGGTCTAAACACCAACGCCAGAGAATATATGGGAGCCGATGCAACGAGCTATGATGTTATTCGCGGGCTTAAAGAGGGCAATCATCAAGCACGGGCGGCGTTTGACAAATGGCAAGGCTATTTGGCCAAAGGTTTGATAATGCTTGCCAATATTTTTGATCCCGAGGTCATAGTTTTGTCAGGTTCGATGGCCAAATTTGTCGAATATGATAAAATTAACGCGGAGGTAAATTCGCAAATTTTAACCCAGCCGTTCAAGCTCAAAGAAGCGGCATTTGAAAATAATGCCGGCATGATAGGGGCTGCATTATTGCTGATAGAGCGATTAGATCATAAATAAAAGCAAGATTTTCAGTTAAAATAAAACCTCGATTCTTAAGTGAGTTGAGGCTTTAAAGCGCAACAAAACAGACGTTTATAATTGTTTAAGGACTGTGAATTTTTTGTTACAGCAATTTTTTTTACGTATAAACAATATATTAACCAATTTTTGGTATAAGAGTTTTTGCTGGCAAAATTTGCCAAAATCAGGTATTCTAAAAGAGTATATTAAGTTTTGCAAAATTTAAAAAGGAGAACGACGATGCAATTTCTTAAAAACAATATTTGGACACTGTGCTTGGTAGCCTTGTTTGGGCTTTTCGCCTTTGCTGGTGATGCCGCAGCGCAAAGCAGCTCGGTTATGGAGCTCAGTAAGACCAAAGCATTAAACGTGTTCACCGCTGTAAAGACGATTATTTTCGTTGTCGGCGGTTTTGGTTTGGTCGGTATAGCCTTTGCCGCTATTTTCGGAAAAGTAAACTGGAAATGGTTTGCCGGTCTTGCCGTAGGTTTGGCCTTGTTGGCAGCCGCTGGTTCAATTGTTAACTACGCAACCGGTGAGAATATGTCAGGATTTAACGATACATTCTCTTCTGCTGCATCTAACGGCTAACGCCAAGGGGTTAAGAATAATTAGCTCCGGAGTTAAAAAAAAGGCTCCGGAGCTAAAGCCCAAAAAAATAGTTGAGTTTATTTTTACATCTGAGACATTTCCTTAAAAAGGTGCAAAAACAAATTCAATAAACAAACATCAAAGCTAAAGGAGGACTTCCATGATTAAGTTTACAAAAATACTAAAAGTACTTCTTGTAGCCGTGTTTATTTGTATCTGCAGCAACGCTCAGGCACAAGACAAAGTTGATACATCACCCTCAAACAACGGGCAAGTTTCGGCAACTTTTTGTAGCGGAAGCTATGGTATATTTTCTCAGCTTGTTCAAACCGGACAGCGGGTTTTCAACCGCCTGCGTGATTTGATATATGTTGTAGCTGGTTTTGGTATCATAGCGGTTGCAGTCGGAGGTTTTTTTGGCAACTTAAACTGGAAGTGGCTTGGAGCCATAGTAATTTCTTTGGTGGTAATAGCCACGGCCGGAGAGCTGATAGTTCTGATGACGGGGTGTGAGACGTTTGGTTCAAGTCTTATAACCAATACATTGTCCAACCCAACACCGATGACAACCAAAGAGTATAATGAAGCATATACGGTTAAAGCAGAAGATACTGGTAATACAAATTCAAGTAGTAATGAAGATACAACAGAAGTTTTGCCGTAAAAAGATTAATTGATATAATAATCGGTAAAACATCTTATTATATGATAAGGAGGAAGCCATGTTAAAACTATCTAAACTAAGCAAGGTGATCCTGATTGCGGGAGCAATTTTGGCTTTCTCAAACATTATTCCATTAGCCTATGGTGCGGAAGGTGGCGACTGTGCAGCTCAATGTAAAGAGCAGTATAAAAACGATTCCACAGCACGAAAAGCCTGTGAAGAGCAATGCAATGCCGACGCGGCCAAAAGCGCTGCCGACGAAGCCGAGGCAGCAAAAGATGCGGCTGAAGCAGAGGCCGAAAAAGCTCGTCAGGCAGCCGAAGAAGCCAAACAAAATGTAAGCGAGGCCTGTGCAGCAGGTCCGACGGATGAGTGTTTGCAAGCCACTACCGATGCGGCCAGAGCCGAGGAAGAATACGGAGAGAAGAAAAAAGCATTTGATGAAGCTAACATAGCTTATAAAGAAACGGCAAAAGATGCCGAAGAGGCGCAACAAAAAGCCGATGAACAGCAATCCAAAGTTGATGATCGCGAGGCCAAAGAGAGTGAGAAGGCGCAAGAAAAAGTAGATAAGGCACAAGAAAAGGTAAACAAATACTGTACCAAAGGTAGCTCGAGTTATAATCCGTCTAAATGTGAAAAAGCGCAAGAAAAACTAGAAGAAGCCAAGTCTGATGAAACCTACCAGGAAGATGAAAAGGCCCGCCAAGAAGAGGAAGAAGCGGCGCTAGCTGCTGAAGAGGAAGCCGCTATTAATGCAGCAGATGAAGAATTTATGGAGGAAATGGAAAATCAATTTGCCCAAGAGGAAGAATATTCTCAAGACATAGGCAATGCAGCCGATGACTATGCCTCCACCAAAGCAGCAGCAGACCAAGCAGCTCAAGATGCGGCCGCGGCCAACGATCGTGTTAACAATGCTCAAAATAACCTGGACAAAGCCAGAGAGAATCTCAATCAGGTTGAGGCCGAATATGATGAAGCTTGTAGCAAACCAAAAAGTAAAGCCTGTAAAGAGGCTACCGAAAAATATAACCAAGCCAAATCGGAGTATGATTCCGCCAAAATAATTTTGTCCGAGGCCGAAGATGATGCCGCCGATGCCAACGCCAAAAGCGAGGATCTCAACAACAAAGCCAACATGGCCGAAGACGCCATAAACAACTGTGATCCATCAGATCCGGCTTGTGCAGCGGCTCAGGCACAAAAAGATCAAACCGATGCACAAAATGCTCTTAACAATGCCAAAGAGGATGTATCTCAGGCCGAAGATGCTCTAAATCAAGCTCAAGCAGATCAAGAAAAGGCTCAAGAAGCGTATGATGCCGCCATTGCCGAAATGGGTAAAGCCTGTCTTGATCCTAATTCCGATGCTTGTAAAGAAGCTAAGAAAAATGCCGAAGAAGCAAGTAATGCATTAAATGAAGCCAATAATAATGTAAGCAACGCCCAAAGCGACCTTGACAACAAGAAAGAAAAGGCAGATCAGGCGCAAGAAGATGCAGATGCCAAAGATGCCGCAGCCCTAGCTGCCGAAGCAGAGAATGCCAAAGCCAAGATGGATGCCGCTTGTAGTGATCCGGAATCTGATGCCTGTAAGCAAGCAACCGAAGAATATAACCAAGCCAATTTAGATGATGCCAAAGCTAAAGCCCAGGCAGCTTGTAATGCTGATCCGGAATCAGAGGCTTGTAAACAAGCAACTGAAGAATACAATAAGGCGTATGATGCTGTAGAGGCTCAAGAAGATGAGAAAAAGACAGAGCAACTTAGTGAAAATTATGACGCCGCAGTAGCTGAAGCCGAAAAAACATGTGCTGAATACGGTTCCAGCAGTCAAGAATGCGCTAAGGCTTTAGCCGCAAGAGATCAGACTAGAGAAGACTACATTAAGCAAGAATGTAAAGGGGATATTTCATGCGAAACAGCAATGAGATATGGCGAAGGTGTTGCAACCGCAGAAGGGCGATTAAAAGCTGTTGAAGCAGGTAGTGACGAGCTTGGTGTGGTAGACGGCCAATGGGATGAGAGTGGTTTTGGTGGGCGTGCGCTTGATTGGACACCCGGAGCCACAGGGCCAGATTCTCTTGCCGGATATCGTTCTGCTGAGTTTAATTATGATTCCGGTGACGACGTATTAGAAACCGTAACACGGCGTGCTGCTTTAGTTATTGTCAGCTTAAAACCGATTGTATATGTATTTGCCGGTTTTGGCTTGATAGCATTTGCGTGGATGGCAATTTTTAACAAGTTGAGTTGGAAATGGTTTGCCAACATTGCCATGGGATTATTCTTGGTTGCCAACATGGGACGTTTGATTGAGTATTTTGTCGGCAACAACGAAGACGGCAGCTATTATATTGGCTATTGGGATAGTGATGCCAACGAAACCGGTGGAGCAGACAGATTGGCTGAATCGTTCAAGGACAGCTACTATGTCTATGGAGATACAACATATAATCCCAAAGGTTTAATAGATTTTAGCGAGCAAATAAAAGCTGATGAAGAAAAGCTGAAAGAAAAATATTATGAAAATATGAATCAAGAAGATGAAGAGGCTGTTGAAGAAGCAAGAAAATTCTGTGAAAGCACAAGCGCATCCGGATGGGCTAACTTCACCAGCTGTATCAAAGATATTATTGCAACCACTAAGAAAGCTGCCGATACGGTTAAAGATGTTAAGGCTGCGGCAGAAGATATTAAATCTCGTATAGAAACAACCAAAGATGCGGTTGACAATATTAAGCAGGCTGTAAACTCCATGAAGGGTAGCAGTATAACCGATATTATTGCCGGTGCCGGAAACATCTTGAATAACGTAAATAATATTGTATCTACGACTACCGGAGCGGTTGATACTCTGACCAATACGGCATCCAATGTTTCCAACAACATTCAAGACATGGGTAAGAGTGTTGAAAGGCAACAACAGCTTCAAGACATGCGTAATAGTGGTGAGGCAACCAATGCCATAGATGCAGCAATCAAAGGTCAACAATGGGATAGTGAAAATAACAGTGTCGCAAGAGAAGAAGTCTATGCGACAGACGTTGACGGCAACATAATTTTGGATGCCTACGGTAATCCGATAACCAAAGATGTAATCTCCGAAACCGATAATTTTATTACCGGAGCAAATAATTGGGCGGATAACATCAGCAACAAGTCTTCAACACTCAACAATCTTGGACAAGAAGGCTTAGCACAAACCGGAGCCATAACTAATGTAATTGAAAGCACATCAATTGGAGGAGAAAGTATCAACGATAAGCGTCAAAGAAGGCAAGATGAAGAAGCAATAAAGCAACGTGTTAATGGTAGTTCCAATGACACCTCCAATGGCGCTAAGGGAGGAGACAGTGGAAACGCAACAAATACCAAGTCTTCTTCATCATCAAGTGGTAGTGCAACCAATGGTGGTAATGCCCTTACTGGTAATGACTATTCAAGCGGCAACGAAGCCAAAGGTGATAACAAAGTCAGCATAGACAACGTAACCAAAATAGATAAGGACAACAAGGTAAGTGCCGATGATGTAACTTTGATTACCCCAGACGGAGACCGCAAAGTCAGCATAGACGATGTAACATTGATAGATAAGGGTAATGGAGGAGTAGGTATAAGCAAAGATAAGCCAAAACCCAACGTCGTTACCGATAACAGATACATAGGCGGCAACGAAGCCAAAGGTGATAACAAAGTCAGCATAGACAACGTAACCAAAATAGATAAGGACAACAAGGTAAGTGCCGATGATGTAACATTGATTACCCCGGACGGAGACCGCAAAGTCAGCATAGACGATGTAACATTGATAGATAAGGGTAATAATCGTGCAAGCGCAGCTAAATCAGTTGCCAATCAATATCAAAGCGAAAGCAACCCCAATGCAGTAGCTCAAGCTTCCAAAAATAATTACGTTGAACAAAAAAATAAAACAGATATTGCGGAATATACATTAAAAGAAAAAAATAATCTTGCCAGCCAGGCACAAAAGGACTATGAGACTGCAGCCGCTAAATGCAGGGATTCCGGATCCAGCGGAGATTGCCGCGTAGCCGAACGTCTTAAAAAGAACTATGACTTGGCTAAAAATGAATTAAATACGGCGCAAAAAGAATATGATGATTTGGAGAAAAACTTATCTTCATACGAGCTTGATTATAAAGAAAAATCTTTAACGGCCGAAAAGTATAATCAGCAAACATATTTAGAGAACATGCAAAAAGCTTCTGCTAATATAAACAGCAATGAGATTGCCGTCAATAATCAGCGTAAAATTGTTGATAACGCAGCCTCAAAATACACCCAAGCAAAAAATAACCTACAAGAAGGAGATAAAGAAGGTTTAGCAAAGACCACCCAGCTTTATCAAGAATACTTAGAAGCTAAAAAAGTTTATGATAATTATCAATCATCTTTAAACCAAGCTCGAAACGGCTATGCCACGGCACAAGAAAATTATCAAAATTCAATTGCCCAAGCCCAAAAACTTGAACAAGAGATTAGCAGCAAGTAAAATTAACTCATTATTCATAAAAACGGGATATACTTGAAATAAAAAGTATATCTCTGTTTTTTTATAAAAACAAATGGTATAGGATAAAATAACAAGCAATGTTGCGAAAAAAAAGATTTAGGCTATCATAACACCGTAAAATAGCAAAGAGGAAATAGATGAGGGAAGTTATTTTGAAAGCCGTAGCCAATCCCCCAAAGATTTTATGGGGGCCGTTTTTGCCGGTGATGGTTAACATGGGAATACAATTTCCGATGATGTTCATGTTTTTAGGGACATTAGAAATTAATCCTCTTTGGTTTATGGCGTCAATTATTTTAGGGCATATAGTCTGTATTGCGATGGGGGCAAGAGAGCCGCATATTTCGGCAATGGTTCAGGCTTATGGCCAATCGGCTAAAAAGACAAACAATCTTTATAAAGCAAAGGGGAACAAATTTGCACCCTGATTATGATTTTTTTTCGATCTTCGTAGAAGGTCTGTCCAGTTTTGAAGTAATTGTTGCGGCGATTGGTTTTATATCGGCAGCGGCATTTGCCGGATTTTGGGCTACCAAATTTGGACATTTGGTTTTACCGCATCCAAGGGAGTCTAGGGTTTCTGATTTTATGCCGTTTGAAAAGCTCTTATCAGACGGCATGACCATAAGTTGTTATAATGGCTCATTGGCAAGGGTTTTTAAGGTTGAAGGTGTAGATTTGGCATTTGCTACAGAGGAAAAAGTAGCATCAATGCTAGAGGCTCGCAAATCTTGGATCGACGGTATGTCAGATTTGCAAGTTGTCTGTCGGGTCATTACAATAAGAGAAAAAGTGCCGTTGGAAGAAAACGTGCATAATTTCAACAATCCGTTATTAGAGAAAATATCGGATATATGGCAAGAGAACATTAACCGAGTTTTCTTTAATACGCATTACATAGTTTTATCAGTTGCGGATCGCGATAACAATCTCAAAGACTTAAACTATGCTTCCCAGTCGTTAATAGCCACATTAAATGATTATGGCATAAAGACATTAATAGAGGAAGAGGGAAGCTCAGCCGAAGACAGTCCTTTTAGTGTGTATTCAAAACTTTGCTCGCCTATATCTCGCCCCATGCCGAAAGTACATGGTGCGACGGGAGCACAATTAAATCAGTTGTTGACCTCGGATCATATTCACTTTACCGGAGAGGATGGTCTTATAAAATTTTTCTCCGGCGATAAAGAACTGTATGAAATTGTTATGGGCATACGTTCTTCCGGTGATTATATGGATGAGGCGATGGTCTCATCGTTATTGGCAATAGATTGCGAATTAGTTTTGCTGCATAATATTCGACCGATATTTAAGCCTCAAGCAAGAGCTTTGCTGATGCAACAACAGCGCATGGCGTCGATGACGAGTTTTTCCGGAGATGTTATAGATCAGTATGGTGAAGTTTTGGCCGCGATAGAAGAAAGCGATAGCAATCATCAGGCCTTGACCGAATATGCCATGGCGATATTACTGAGAGGAGAAAGCAAAGAAGAGATAGACTTTGCTGAGGGAGAGGTTCAGCGAATATGTCGTTTGTTTGGTGTAACACCGGTTCGCGAAGGTTGGGTTGCGCAAGCGACATTTTTTAATCAGTTTCCCACATATGAAACTCTTCCCAGGACCTATCGTTATCTTTCAAGAGTTGTAGCTACGGCGATATCCTTTGACAAACCGTCGGAAGGTTTTTCCAAATCAGATTGGGGTCCGGGAGCAATATCTGTTTTCCGTACCACGGCAGGTTCGGCATATCGCTTTCAATTTCACGTTTCGTCTGAAGATTCAGCGGTGGCGCACTGTTGTATTATAGGTCCAACCGGACAAGGTAAAACCACATTATTAACATTTTTGGCCGGCCAAGCCATGCGTCATGCAGACTTAAAAGTGTTCTTCTTTGACCGCCATCGAGGCGCAGAAATTTTCACTCGCGCTATTGGCGGGGCATATGTTGGCTTTGAAGGTGATGAAAAAAATGTATCGTTAAATCCGTTTGATTGTGAAAACACTCCAAACAACCGAGCCTTTTTAAGACGTTGGATGAGAGCGATTACATTAGTTGACGATGCTGTATCGGAAAAAGAGATAGCCCGAGCAGTTACCACGGCATTTGATTACCTTCGTCCGGAAGAGCGAATGATGAAAAATCTTTACAAGAGCTGTTTTTCTCCAACAGGCAATATGCGCCGCGAGCTTTTTAAGTGGGTTAACCCCGACCAATACGGAAATATTTTCAACGCGCAGGATGACAATCTTGATTTAAAGAGCAAGCGATTTATGGCGTTTGATTTTACGCATATTTTTGAAGACGAAACTTTGGCCCCGGCGGTAATCAGTTATATTATGCACCGCATTCAGTCAGAAACCGGCGAGACGGGTGTTCCCTCATTGATTATGATTGATGAAACTGCGCCAATGCTTAAGCACCCGATGTTTAGAGACTATTTTGCAATTGGTCTGCAAGAAGGACGAAAAAAGCGCCAGGCGTATCTTTGTGCGTTTCAACAGCCCAATATCATTGATAAACTTGGTGTTGGCGAGGTTATCAGGGGGCAATGTCAAACGGTTATTTTCTTCCGCAATCCACAGGCAATGCCGGAAGACTATGTTAACTGGAATTTGACCGAGGCGGAAACGGATTTCATTTTTGGTAAATCATACCGTGATTTTCCGTATGCCATTCTATTATCAAGGCCGGCCACGGGAGAATCGGTTATTTTGGATGTAGATTTAAGCGGATTAGGGCCATATCTTAAGCTGTATAATTCCGGCCGTAAAAATGTATTATTGGTTGAAGAGCTTATAAAAGAATATGGTGAGAATAATTTTGTTACAAAATATTTAAATATTTAAAATAAAAGCTTTAATTCGTTTATCAGAGGGCGAATTTGTGATATTATAGAATAAGGTAAGGCGATTGGGAGAAGAGCCATGAAAAAGCATTTTTTATCAGCATTATTTGGAATTATGTTATTTCCTTCACTTAGCCTTGCGTTTGTCCCCACATTTGACATTCCGGGAACTCTTCAAGCCGGAACCGAGGTTCAAAACACCATAAATAATTTTAAGGAAAGTGTAACGCAGGTTACACAATATCAAAAAACGATGGCAGCTATTGGTACGGCCAAAAAGAGTGTGACGGAATTTATTACCGATCAAAAAGAAAAGTTGCAAAAAAAAATTGATAAATTTAATCAGTATAAAGAAGATGTTGAAGAATTCAAAGCCAAAGCCATGGCCTATAAGGCGGAAGCCGAAGCCAAAATAGAACAGGCCAAAGGCTATATTGATGATGCCAAAGGGTATGTTGACGAAGCCAAAGGCTATATTGACGAAGCCAAAGGCTATATTGACGATGCCAAAGGCTATGTTGATGATTTTACCGGTGGAAATGATAACAATGGCGAAGCATATAGCGCGGCTGACGGAAACGTAACAACCGGAAGTTCTCAATATAAAGAAAGTTCACAAGAAACAGCGGAGAATACAGCAAAAGGAACATCCAAGGCAAAAATTTCGGCTAGTAAAGCAACAACCTCGGCAGAAAAAACGACAGCCTCAACCAAAGCAGTTTCTGCCAGTGCTAATAGTAAGGTTTCTAAGGCAACTGCTGCAACCTCGGCAGAAAAAACGACCGCCGCAACCAAAGCAGTTTCTGCAACTCCGGCAATCCAAGCAACCGCCTCGACCAAAGCAGTTTCTGCACCTCCGGCAGTCCAAGCAACCGCCGCAACCAAAGCAGTTTCTGCACCTCCGGCAGTCCAAGCGACCGCCGCAACCAAAGCAGTTTCTGCAACTCCGGCAATCCAAGCGACCGCCGCAACCAAAGCAGTTTCTGCAGTTGCCAATAACAGCGTTTCTCAAGTGGTGGCGGCAATTCCGTCAGTCCAAGCAGCAAGTCCCACCAGAACGGCTTTTGTTACGGTTGATAATCAAAGTTCAGCTGCTAATACTACGGCTACTTCATCTGCCCAAATGGCAACAGCTGTTGAAACAGTTCCTACTATGACAGGTAATATGGCTTCGACAGAGGTTTCTCCCGCGATGTCAAGTCAAATTACAACACCTGCCGACACTGCCATGGCAACGTCTCAAACCGCCGATTCTGCCGCAAAAGAGGGTGAGGGAGCAGACAAACCAGGTGATGCCGCCGTAAGCGATGCCAAAGCGGCAACATCTCAAACCGCCGATTCTGCCGCAAAAGAGGGTGAGGGGGCAGACAAACCAGGTGATGCCGCCGTAAGCGATGCCAAAGAAGCAACCGCTCAAACAGCTGTTTCTGCCGCAAAAGAGGGCGCAAGTGTAGGAACAAGAGCAACCGCCGTAAGTAATGCCAAAGCGGCAACCGCTCAAACCGCTGTTTCTGCCGCAAAAGAGGGTGCAAGTGTAGGAACAAGAGCAACCACCGTAAGTAATACCAAAGCAGCAACGTCCAAAGCAACGACGTCTGCTTATGAAAAAAATGAAACCTCGTCTTCAGCACAGGTCCCCCAATCTACCTCCTCAAATAAGCCTACACGCAGAGCCTTTAAGACTTCTTATGGCTTTGGAAGCATACATCAAAGCTATCCGTTGGCATTTGCTAGTTTATTATCAGAGATAACCGGCAGCAAAAGCGGTTATACGCAAGACAAAGCTTTAATCATTCCTGACAGTTTGGCCATAAGTTGCGACTTAGACTATGAAAAGGCTATTGAAGATGAAGAAAATTTTGACGAGTGCTTAAAAAAAACTAACACCGTCGCTGCAAGCGAAGTAACCGAAGATATAAGCAAGCAAGACATCTCTAATTCCAAAAGAAACATAAATAACAGTCATGCAGAATACATTGCAATGGCATATTTGAAAGCTTTTAACATCTATAACGATAGTATGACATTCAAAAACAACATGATTGACCCGATTCTTACTTCAAACATTAGCACGGTTGACGATGCTTGGAGCTATGCCAAAGAGGTGACACGTATTTTGGGAACCCGCTATAATGCACTAAACAATATATGGGCCGATACCTTAAGTATAAAAGCTTTCAGGGCTTATGTTACGGAAGCGATTAAGGAAACTGACGAGGACAATGAAAACGTTTTGGGAGAATAAAATGATGAAAAGAACGCTAAAATATCTTTTAATTGTTTTATTGGCAAATGTTTTATTTTGTCAGATTTCCCTGGCAGAAAATAAAGACAACGGAAGAGACGCCAACAATACATTAATTGTTTCCGAGATTTTGGCGTTACGTTGCGGCTTGGATTCCAGCGATCCCGGTATAACGGAAGATTGCATAAGGCGCTTAGCCTATGATTATAAAACCGACTTACCTCCCGGATATGAAAATTATGAATCGGAAAAGAAAGCGATTATTAATGACTATGCAAGAGCCTATTTATTTAAGGCCATAAATCAAAAAGTTTTATCCGGAGGCTATGAAGACAGGATTGACGAACTTATCAAGCAAGATCCTACCGTTTCGGTTGAGCTTGATAATGATAGCCGCGAAAAAATGGAGTTTAATAACAAGCTGTCTTCAGATAATTCAAGCGTATTTTTGCAAGCAATAGACATGAGATCGTCTATTATTAATTTTGACAACATAAACAACATCTTAAACAACATAGTTAAAGAAACAGATGTTGATACAGAAGATACTTCGTGGGGAATGCCTCCATCGTAGCGGAAAGGAAACAATTATGACTAAGATGGTGCAAATATTTTTAGTTATCTTAGTGACCATAAATCTAAATATCAATTTAGCTTATGGTGGCACCGACTTATTGTCAAATGTCCTAACCCAAAGCAATAGTTTTTTAAAACAAGCAAGTTTGGTTCAAAAAAAATATTCTGGCGTTGCACGAAAACTGGTAACCACCAAGGTTAGTCTAGACCCTGAAAAACTAAACTTAGGAAAACTAGAAAAATTAAAAGAAAAGGCTGAGAATCTCAAAGAAAAAGCAGAGAATCTTAAGGAACGTATTGAAACAGCTCAAGAACGCAAAGAAGAACTAATGGCCAAATATCAAGAGCTTAATGCCAAGGCACAAGAATATAGGGATAAAGCGCAAGAAGCCATTGCCCAAGGCCAATCCATCAAAGAAGAGATGATGTCATATTATGAACAGGCACAAGAAATTAAAGAAGATATTGATGGTACTGTTTCGGATTTAATCGGCGATAATAAAGAGACATCAGATTCTACATCTGCAGAAGGCACAAATGATAATGCTTCCTCCGGCAGCAGCAATAAAGGAGTTTCCTCTAGTAGCAGTAAAGATGCTTCCTCCGGCAGCAGCAATAAAGGAGTTTCCTCTAGTAGCAGTAAAGATGTTTCCTCAGGCAGCAGCAATAAAGAAACAAGTGCGTCCAAGCAATTGACAACAGCAACATCAACATCTGCTGATAAAAGTTTGAAAACAGCAACATCTGCTGTAGCATCGACAACGAATAAAGAAGCATTAAACAAAGCCTCGGCAATTATGTCGGCATCGGCATTAGCCTCTTCAAGCGCCGTTTCGGCCGATAAAGTTGCTTCTGTTGTTTCGCTTCCTACGGTAGAAAAGAAACAAGAGGTTAGTGTCTCCGACGTTATGACGGCAATTTCCAATACTTCAAAAGAAGCAAGCGTAACCCAAACACCGGTTGTAAGCCAACTCAATATCAGTCAACAACTTGCCGAGGTATCAAATCGTTCTCATAATTCAGATAATCGAGTAAGTAGCACGTCGGCAGAGAGGTTGGTTGATTTTAATGTTCAAAATTCAACAATCAGAACCATAACCTCAAATACCGCAAGCGCAGCTCAGACCTCGGCCGTTGTTCAACAAACAGTACCTTCAAACCAACAAGCAACTTCGGCGCAAACATCTTTGGGTTTACAATCTGCCTCAGCGGTGGCTATGCCTCAAGTAACATCGGCAGGTATTATATCCGCCACAGCTGATATGCAGGCAGGCTCAAAGGCCAAAGAGGCTGAAAACCAGGCAAAAGACGGGGTAGCCACAGCTGATGAGCAGGCAGGCTCAAAGGCCAAAGAGGCTGAAAACCAGGCAAAAGAAGCGGTAGCCACAGCTGATGAGCAGGCAGCCTCAAAGGCCAAAGAAAAGGTTGTTGATGATGAGGAAAAAGGCAAACTTTCAGATACGGCGAAA
Source organism: uncultured Alphaproteobacteria bacterium (assembly GCA_944391695.1). Taxonomy (GTDB): domain Bacteria; phylum Pseudomonadota; class Alphaproteobacteria; order RF32; family CAG-239; genus CAZU01. The sequence goes on along the minus strand of CALXUO010000049.1, from coordinate 36,215 downwards.
AAAGGCATTTCATCGGCAACAGCAACGGATGCCACATCATCGCAAACAATTAAGGAGAGAATCAATGCTGCAAAATAGTAAATATTTTGTATTGGTTATGTGTTTTATCTGCAGCTTTTTTATAATGCTGACCGATGCCTATGCCAAAGTCAAGGGCGATCCTGAGCTCTTGTGGCTTTCACCGTTAGGAGACGAAGATATAGAGGAGACCCCCTACAATATGTGTCGCATTATTAAATCGATTAAGCCCGGGGTAGGTCAAACTTCAACTACCACCAAGAATCTTTATGATATTTTTTCAAATTATATATCTAATTTATATGCTCAGTCGATTAAGATATCAGCATACATTGCCGAAGAGGAAGAAGATGAGGAAGACGATTCTTTATCGGCCGATATATCAAACGAAATAGCCATTATTGAAGAGGGCATTATTCAAAGCACGGCTGACATAGCCAGGCGCATTAATATCATTAATTCGTTTGAGGCGGGTATAGCCATGCTTGATGCTTTGGAAGAGCTTGATAATATGGCCCCCGGTATTTATTCCGAGTTTCTTGCGTTGGATAATGGTAATTATGACTATGTCAGCGATTGTGAATATCTAAATAAGGCAGGAGGAAAATAATGAATAAGCCATCTAAATTAAATTATTTTCTGATTGTTTTTTTGGCGATGTCTTTTATCAGCACCGATGTTTTGGCGCAAGATATTTTTAAGATTGACCCCGGCAAAACAGGCGGCAAATTTGCTGATTGGATTCAAAAACAACAAGAGAATTATCAGAATGTGATGGAGCAAATCAGTGAATCGCAGTTTGCCACTTTTATCGGAGATGGGATAAAGGCGGCCAAAGAAGGTATGGAATTTGCCAAAGAAAAATATGCCGAAATAGTTGAAATTTACAACGATGTTCAGGATACGGTCAAAGATTCTGACACCTATAAGATTGCACTCAAATCCAAGGAGATAGCTCAAGAAACCAAAGTTTTGCAAGATTTACAAAGCCAAAAAGAGACAAAACTAAGTGAAATTCAATCTGCATCTGAGGTTGAACGTACCACATTGGAAGAAAAACTCAAACAGGTCAAAAGCAATTTGGATGCCAGGTACTCCATCTATGAAGAAGAGCTTGCCGCCGCTTCTTCTGATGAGGAAAAGGCGTCCATAGAAAAAAAGATAGCTGATTTTGAAACCACCAGCGAGAAAGACTTAGCAGCAATTCAATCAGAAATAGATTCTGTAGAAAGCAAGCTTAGTGATCAGGTAAATGCGACAAATCAAGAGTTTGCAGAAAGCATTGTTAACCAAACCAAAAAGATTGCCGAGCTGACCAAAGAGTTGAGCGAAATAACGCAAAAGAAAGAAAATTCTTCGGTTTCCGAGGTTAGTCCTGAGCAGGGAATAGAAGAAATGATGGAAGAAATGGCGGTTAAAGAAGGGGAAAGTATTTCACTAAAAGATAAGAAAAAACGTTCCGAAAGCAGAAGAGCAAAATCCAGAAAATCGGCCATAGATGCTTCGTCGGGTGCCGTTATGGTACTAGCCTTAACAGAAGACACCAAAGATGAGCAGGAAACAGTTTCCGATACTTCCGAAACCGTAAACGGAAAATCCGAGGCCGCGCAGTTTGCCATCAATAACATTATTTATCAAATGGAGGCCTTGCAAAAGTATCTGACAATGGAACTTTTAGCAATAGAGACCGAAACGATTAATATTATTGCCAACAGTCAAATACCGGTAACTGATGCCAAAACGGTAATTGATATTTGCAGTTACACGGGAGATGACGATGACGGAATGAATATATCAGACATGATAAATGATGCCAAGGACGGAATCAACAACCTGCAAGACAAAGTAGATGATGTTAAAGACATTATGGGGGATATCGGTGAATTGGGCGATAGTCTGGGTGGCATCGGCGCCGGCTTTGGCGGTTCATCCGGTGGAAGCTTATCTGGTAGCGGTTCATCCGGTGGAACAACAGGCTCATCATCAAGCGATGAAGATGCCGACAATACAGACAGTAAAACAAGCGGCTCTTCAAATGATGGATCGGCATCAACCTCATCCGGCTCTCAAGGAGCAAGTAAAAGCAAAACTTTAAGCGGAGCAACAAGCAATAGCTCGTCATCAAAGGCAAGCACCCAGACAAAGCAGGCAATAACTCCGAGCGTGGCTGCAACAAGCAGCTCGCCGTCAGCTGCGGAAACGATGGCTTCTTCCATATATGACATTTTATATCCCGAAACAACCGATGTTGCCGCATCCAAAGAAAGTTTAGCTACTTCAGCCGCGGAAGCTAAAGACATAAAAGAGACTGATGATGAAGCAAAATCAGCCGTGACAGATAAAAAGTCCGAAGCAGAAAGTTTGTTGTCTTCTCAAGAAGAGGGGGCAAAAACTCCTTTGGCGGATGAAGAGATGCAAGAAGCGACAAAGAATAAATCGCCAACACTTGCAACAGAAGCTGAAAAGCAGGATAAGGAATTATCGTCAGATGAAGAAAGCGCAACAGAAGACGAAGATTCATCTTCGGCAATATCTAATTTCCTTGGCGGAATGTTTTAAGGAGGGCAAGAGATGAGAAAGCAGATATTTATAGTCTTAATAAGTATTATGTTGGCGTTGTCGTCTCTGGCATATGCTCAAATGCCGTGGGATTTGATATATCATGGTCTAGGTCCATCTATAACATTTGATATTCCAGAAGAAATTCCGCAATTTGCGGCTAATATTCAAAGTGGTATTCAACAGGGAAACGAGATTGTTTTACAAGCCAAATCAGATATAACCAGCCTCCAATCGGCGTTAACGGCAACTTTTAACAATATTAAAAGCGGTGCGATATTTGATGAAGACGTCGGTCCCGATGATATTGGTGCAACTTTTTGCGGCCAAGACCTCAAAAATGTAAAGGTCAAAAAAATTGCCAAAAAAATGCGCAAAGTCTTTTTTACCTACAAATCCAACAAAATAGCCGATGTAAATTATTCAATAGACCAACGCAACAAGTTTTATATTGAAAACGTTTATGCCATTTATCAGGCCGCAAGAATTCTTCAAGAAAAAGTAAGCAATGACATCAGAGCCAAGATAGAACTAGCCAAAGATTGTGCCGAAGGCGACGGATCATTGTGTAATATCCCAAGCACCGATTCAGAGGAAGATGAAGAATCCGGAGGCAATAATGAAGTCTTATTTGCCTATGGCCAAACATTAAAAGCGTTTGATAGTGTCATAAGGTTATGGGAGAATGTTGTAGCCCTTAAGGCTCAGCTTAAAGCAGTTAAAAGTATGCAAAGGATAACCCCGCAGCTTGATACCGAAGAAGCATCAGAGGGTTCGGATAGTGCAACCGAGGCCTATTTGAGGCTTCCGCCGATTTTTAAGCATCAATCAGAACAATTGGCATTTGCGCAAGTTGCTTATAAAGATGTTGCTTCATCATTATCCAATATGGAAGCTGCGGTTTCCGGTAATAAATCAGAAGCGATGAGAATTGTCCAAAAGGCCTCGGCTCAGGCCGCATCGGCTGCGACGACAAGTTCGGTTTCCGCAGGTTCAAGCTCCGGAGCAACAATTGTTAAACAAACGGTAGAATTCGTCTCTCCCGAAGAGCCCGATAATGAACATCCGCTTATAAAGGCTGAGAGCAAGCTGGAAACACTTGATAATCTTAAAGAAATTGAAGATGAAGTTAATGTAGCAATGCAAATACACAATATTCTCAGCTCCCTAAAAGGCTATAAACAAGTGGCAGATCAACTTGCCGAGATGGAAAGAGACCATGAAACGGTACTACAAAAATTATCTATTTCCGATCAATGTGCCGCTAACTATATCGGAGAATATTTTAATAATTCGGCGGATGTATGGTCCGGAGGCAATTTGGGAGAAAATGTAAACAATCATGATTTACGAAGCGGGATTTCGGCTTGGGCGATAGAAGCATACGAAACAGCCAAAGCCGCCGAGACATCAACCATAACGGCAGAAGATATAGCACAAACCTCAATTGATGATGAAAAGAAAGCAGATCTTTTGGATGATCCAGACATGAGCAAAGCAGAGAAAGAAGGCCAAGCAGTTAAGGTTTCGGTAGATGCAAGCAAACAGGAAGAATCCCAAAAAGAGGGGAGAGAATCAGCGTTACTTGCTTGGCAAATCGGAGCTGAGGCCGCCAAAACACTTGGAGAAAATGCTTCTCAATGGGGAGAACAAGGCAAAAAATCACTTGTTTGGACGGACACCAAAAATTTTTATCAGCAATATTTGCGGCGCAAATATGAAAATATTAAATCCTATCTCAAAGGCTATACCAGCGATGATGTTTTAGCTCTTGTTGTGGCCAAACTCAAGGGTGAAAGTCAAGATATATCAAAAACCAAATATCAACAACAGCTCCAAGAGGCCAGGGATAAAGCATCGGCCGAAATAGTTCAAGCCAGAGGCGAAGTTATATCTAACGCGCAAAGCAGCAGTTCGGGGCAAGAAGCAGTTTCCGGGCTGGAAGCCCAACGTTCACAAATAATTGCCCAAATGGATGCTGTTAATAAAGTTATAAGCGACAGCAGTAATGAAATTGCCGATATCAGATCCGTTGCCGAAAACAAAGCAACACAGGCAATAGAAGCTAAAGTAACCGCCAAGGTTGTATACTCTGATAGTGAAAACACTACGGATACGGTTGAAGACAAGATTTTGGGAGTTGAGGAGCTAAACACAGCTGTTTCCGAGGCAAAAAAAGATGAAACTGATGAGAGTAAGATTTCCGGACTGGAAGCGACAATAACATCAAACAAAGCCCAACTTGACGGGTATCAGGCTCAGCTTGATGCAATTGATGAAGAAATAGCCCTGGCAAAATTGGCAGCTCAAGATGCAGCCACCTCAAGTATGGCAGCAGGTTTGTCAAACGTCCTCTCGCTTCAGGCAGAATGGAACGAGAGCATACAAAAAAGTTCTCAGCAATATTCGGAGGATGTTTCAAAAAATTTGCGAGCCATAATTGCCGAAATGGTTGAAGACAATCCTTTAATAGATCCCGATGCATTAATAAAAAAGGCCAGAGAAGAGGCCGACAGAGCCTTGGTTAATCTTTATGAAATGGTAGATGTTGTTGTTGATGAAGGCTATAACGAAATACTGGGGCTTAAAGACAAGTTATACAATCCGGCAACACATTCAGAGGTTGTAAGAATACATCAGCAGATGATTGACAGGATTAAGGCTTTAACCATCAGCTACAATGTTGCAGGCTTTGCCAGGTTGAGTAATATAGCAGTTTATGCGGCATTACTATCTGCAGACACTAAAGCCGAAACGGAAGGTTTCTTTATCGGAGCCACGGCCAAAGAAAGAGATTTGAAAGCGCCGTTTGCCATTCCAAACTTTAATCTTCCGCATGTTCGAGAGGTTTTTCACTTTGACGCCACCGATTTTGCCAACGTCAAACCGGTTATCAAAAATAAAAAAGACCGCAATATAACCGCTTCCGACTTTTTGAACTATGGTGGCGACATACCGCTTATTTGGCAGTATATGCTAAAAGATCATGCTTTTATTGAGGCAGAGTATAACCTGAAAGAAGCGCTGGATAACGGCTGTGTGGATGTTGCTTTTTCTCGTGGAGGCATAATGCCGTGTAAGATTAAAGGCACGTCAAAAGTTTTGGATGTAAACAGTAAGGGTGAATTTTTGTATCGCACGGATTTAAATGTATCAGAATTATCTGATTGTATGCTGATAAAGATGGAAAACGGCAAACCATATCATACGATATTTGATTCTCCGGTGAAATTCGGATCAACATTTTTTTCAAATGAAGAAGCAGCAGATCCGGAGTGCACTTACAGCGAACTCGGGATGTTGCTTGAAGCTGATGATAATAACAATTTGCAATTTAGGAAAAGGGCTTTTGAGGCATATAGACATTTGGGCGAAGATGAAGGAGAAGATCTTAACGATAACAAGAAAGACGAAGTTGCCTCGGCAAATTTTGCGGCATTGTCGCGCAATCAGATAGGAGATTTCTTGTACTTTGTCGAGAATGAGAAGCTGCAACGGGAAAATCTGGAAGAATACAGAAAAAAATATAACGAGAGCCTAGACGAGCTAAAAGAAACGCTTATAAGCTATGGCTTTACACCGTCGGATGATTTTGATTTGCGCAATGATTCCGATTATCAATTGGCAGTAAAAAAGATAAAAGAAATTAAAAATAAGCAAATAGACAAAGCTTCAAAAGATTTGTCGGGGGTAGATCAAACAGATAATGAGCCGGCTAAAGAGAAAGTAGAGATACTAGATAAGCTTATCTCCACCATGAAAAAAGACACCGAAGGTTTGATGCGTATATCACCCACCACGGCCGACAGCAACGATATTGATGCAGATCTAAAAAAGGCTGAAGCCGACAGCGCCGTTGTAGATAAATATAAAAATAGTTTAAAAGAAGATTCTAAAGATTATAATGACTCAGAAGATCCCTACTGTGCAAACTATTAATTATCCGGGGCATAAAAGATGGAGGCAAAACAAATATCTGGCGGAACTCAAAGATTGGCTATTTCTGGGGCGGTTGACGCTCCACAATATATAGAATATTTGGAGAAAGAGCGCACCACCTTTAAGCAGATTTATTATTTATGGGTTTCGCGTTTTTTTATCCTAACCGCGACGATATCAATGATTTTCCTAGTTTTGGCGTCATTATCATTGTTTAGGCTGGCGCCATTAGTTACGGTTGAGCCATTTTTACTGATAAATCAAAGTGAATCCGACAATATTGTTCGTAATGAGGCCATAGCCCAGGATATGGCCTCAAAAGACAAATTATTGGAAATGTTTATTCGGCAATATGTTATCATTCGCAATACCATCATCAATGACCCGGTAGAGATGCGCACGCGTTGGATGGGCGGAGGTATGGTTGATTATCTTTCTTCACCCGATACATATAATGAATTTGGTCGAACCACCAAAACAATATGGGAAACAATATTCAAACAAGTTTTAGTTCGTGAGGTAGAGATTATTTCGGTTACTCGCCAAGGGGGCAATCGTTCAGCGGTATGGAAAGTTGATTTTAAAACTTATGATTTATATAACGAGCAAGGCAAGAATCAAGCGCAACAAGAATCTACCTTGCGCGTCAGATATTGGACATCATCTATAACGGCGTATTTTATACCTGAAAGATCATTTGTTGTCCCGCGGTTGATTAATCCACTGGGTTTTACGGTTACACGTTATTCTCAAACCGAAGTAGAAGTGTTCTAATTTGTTGATAAGTATATCTAAGCTGTTAGACATTTAAAATAAAACGGTATAATTTCATACTATCTATAGTGCTATATATTAACCCCTTAAGGAGGGTTGTTTCTCATGAAAACAAGATGTAAAATATTGATTCTGTTTGTTTTATTTGTGTTATCGGGCTGCTATGGTTCTTATTACGAGCCTGAGCCTATAGGTATAGGTTCCGGCAACGATGAGCTTAAATTATCGCCGTGCGCCTGTATGGAGGTAGAGTTGCCGAAGACTCTGCCTGATTGGTTTGTCGCAACGATATAGTTTTTTATAAGAAAGGCTGTTATGGTGGAAGAAATCGGACAGGATAAACCGCAGTCAAGGCTTTTGGAGGGGCGTCGCCGCATACCTGGGCGTGGCTCTTCATCAAAAAGCGCAGGTGAGGATATTTTTGTTGCCAACATTGCTGAAAAACGCTATTTGTGGACAGCTAGAGCGTTTGCAGTAATTACGGCGGTTAGTTTGTGTTGCAATATCGTGTTGATTCTGGCTATTTTCCAAGTTGTTCCGCTATATAGGGTTGAGCCGTTTTTGCTTACGTTTCAAAATCGTTCCGAACAAGTTTATAATATTCAGCCACTCACGACGGAATTGCGCAATCGTAAAGCGATTACCGAGGTGTTTGTAAGGGAGTATGTTCTCTTGCGCAGTACTTTCAGTAGCGATGTTTCTGAGGTTGAGGCCAGATGGATGCCGGGCGGCCCTATACAAGAGATGTCGGATAATCGTGTTTATCAGGATTTTTTGGATAATGTTGCGACCAAAGCGATTAGTCTTATCAAGAATAAAGGTTTTGAACGCACGGTAAAGATTTTGTCAGTTAATGAGTTGACAGACGGTATTTGGCAGGTTGAATATGAAACAAGGGATATGTATCCGGATTCTACTGAGCCGGAGATAGGTTATTGGACGGCATCATTGAATGTCGGCTATCGTCGCAAAAAGGTTAAGTATGACGACAGGTTAAAAAATCCGGTCGGATTTACGGTGTTAAGATATGCGTTAAGCCGCAACAAGGTGGAGTAGTTGAACGTGAGAGATAGAGTAAAAATAAAAATTTTATTATTGGTGGCGACGGTTCTTTTGGTATTAACGCAGTCGGTTTTAGCGCAAGTGGATCAGCAAATGATGGACGCCAGCGCTGAGCAAGCGCAGGGTAACTATACGCCGATGAATATGGGGTACGCTGGTTTCAATTCTTTGGGTATGACACAGGCGGCCTGGCTTGATCCGTTGCAAAATCTGGGCGAGGGACAAAGCAAGCCTGCATATTCGAGGTATTACTGGACGCCTGATTTGGTTTTGCCGATTCGTGTGCGCGAGGGGATGATCACCATGGTAAACTTCCCTGAATGGGAGCTGATAGAGGATATTTTTATTGGAGATAGTGCTACATTTGACGGACAGATATCAGGTCCCAGCACTTTGTTATTATACCCTAAAAGAGGAGCCAATGTAGGGGTTGATACTAATGTTATCGTTTTTGGGCGCTCAGGTAATCGTTATGTGTTTTATGTTAAATCAGAGGCTGTAAATACCGAGCGTCTAACTAACGCCATCATTGATATAGATGTCGTTGACGAATATGCGCCATCAGGCTCCGGTGGGTCAACACCGTTTGCTGGTGGCTCAAGCGGAGGTTCTTCAAGTGGTAATAAGTCAGTTGATGCAACCTATACTAGGCGCTTGCAAAAATCAGATTGGCTCAAGACAATACCTGTTGATCCGAGTGAGTTTAGGTTTGATTTGGAGGTATATGTTCCCAATCCTGATGATGTGGTAATTGCCCCTGAAAGAGTATGGCGCGATAATATCTTTACCTATATTGATTTAGGCAAAAAAGCGCTTAACATGACCCAAAGGCCTGTTGTTAGCATGATTGTTGAGAGGGTTGAAGTGCCGGTAGGATTTAGAACCAAAGGTCCGGATAACAGATTGATTATAGTTGAGGGCGTGGGTGATATGGTGCTTCGTAACGGTAAACGCATAATTTGTATTAAGATGCGCCGTTCTAATGAGAGCGGTTTGGAATTTGCTATTGACTCAAGCGATTATATGCCGCCGACATGGCAAGTTGGTCCGACAATTCCCAATCAGCAGACGATGGGGATAAACTCGTCCGCTTTCGGAGCTCAAATGATGGGGGGCGGTGCATCCTTAGGTGGCGGTCAAGGGATGAGTGCTATGCCCGGCCAGGTTGATATCCAGATGGGGCAAAGCCAGATTATTGTTCCAGAATACACCAACGATAATTATCCGCAAAATGGCAATATTGCAGATAGTTTTGACTATTCTAAGATGCAGCGTATCAGTAATACAACGGCAAACCAGCAACAAAGCTTTGACCAATCGCAGTATAAAAATTCAGGCTTGTCGCAATATGGCTATGGCAAAGGATTTAGCGATGGAGATAATTCGACTATTTCAATAGAGCTTGGCGCAGATGGAGATGTGAGCAATCTGGAATCTCTGTGGAGCCGCTTATCATCAACCTATAGCGGAGAATTAAATGGACTTACGCCGTTTTTCTCGGTGGACGCACCAGCTGACGGCAAAGGTAAAGAGCTTTTTCATTTACGTGTAGGGCCGATTAAAAATCTTAGCGAAGGGGATAGGATATGCAGTAGACTTGGACGTAACGGTATATTCTGCAGCGTAGTAAGGACACAATAAAAATCAAGATGAGCAAAGAGCCGTTAACACATTCCGAAAAATACGTAAAAAAGACCAATAACATCATTTTGATGATTGGTCTTTCCTCGTTGTTTATTTTTATTTTCGGTTTAATTTTGCTTATCAAAAGTGGAAATGATGTTGAGGAATATGAAGAGCCGATATTTACCGATAATGCGGATGTTTTTGGCGATATTCCGACAACGACAACAACGCAAAGTATAGAATTTTCTACCGTAGAGGGTGAAATACCGCTTACGACCACACCGGATCCTGTTCCGATGGGAGAGGTTGTTTTAGGTACAGAGGCAAAAAATGTTTTAACATTGGGAACCAACGGCAAAGCGTCTATCAAAATAGTTTCGGTTGAGTTGGCAGATCCTCCTGCGGCAGGATTTACATATAATGATAATTGCACAAGTAGGACACTAACCGGAGATGAAACCTGCCATATTACAATGAGTTGGACTCCGGTTGTTGCGGGCAATGTGCAAAATAACTTCATAGTATCTTGGCATGAACTTAATTTGGGCAAAGAAAGTGTTAAGGCGGCCAAGGTTCCGGTTACAGGTTCGGCAGTAACCAAAGAAGATTGTAATTACTGCGAACCTGTTTCACCCGGCGATTCCGGAGGGCAACACAAAGCAACACGTTATGCTATAGGTCCTGATGGGAAGACTATAGGAATTATAGATGAGGATGGATATGCAAGAGATGCCAATGGAAACATCATAGGCCGAGTAAGTCCTGATGGCCTAATTTTGGATAAAGACGGAAATGTGATGGGGGTTGCCGAGAATCGCCGTGCGGTTTATGATGAATTTGGAAACTTGATAGGATATGTTAATCCTGATGGTACGGTTGTAGATTTAGATGGCAATATCATTGGACGAATGTTACCTGACGGCACGGTTGTAGATTTGGACGGAAAGCCTATTGGGCGGGCAGTTGAAACCGGATTTGTTTATGATGAAAACGGCAATATTATTGGGCGTGTTTTACCCGATGGCACAGTTGTAGATTTAAATGGAAATGTTATAGGTAGAGTTTTGCCTGATGGCACAGTTGTAGATTTAAATGGTAACGTTATTGGATCGGTAACCAAGCCGGGGCGTGTAGCGGTGGATGAGAACGGCAAAGTTTTAGGTGTGGTATTGCCGGACGGCAGTGTTGTTGATGCTGATGGTAATATCATAGGCCATGTTGATGAAAACGGCAACGTTATAACCAAAAACTCTCCGCTTGAAGGTAAGAAACTCAGAGTAGCTTACGATAAATACGGCAATATCATAGGGTATGTTGATGAAAACGGCAACCTGTTAGATGCCAACGGTAACATTATAGGCAAAATGTTGCCTGATGGCACAGTGGTTGATTTGAATGGAAATGTTATAGGTTATGTCGGGGAGGAAGTACTTTTTGATGAGGACGGAAACATCATCGGTAAATTAGTTAGTTTTGAAAAAATAGCAATCACTCCGCAAGGCACGCTTTTAGGCGAGTTGCAAAATGATGGCTCAATAGAAAATGATAAGAAACAGGTGGTCGGCCGAGCTTTGCCCAACGGATTGGTTAAAGATGCCAACGGATCAAAAGTGATTGCCAAGATGGTAAGAGCTGGCAGCATTATAGGATACGGCTGCAATCAAATAGGCTATCTTGACAAAGACGGAAAGATAAAAAAAGGCAATGAGGAAACCAACTATAAAATAACTCCAGAGGGTACGGTTATAAATTCTGAAGGTACATATTTGGGAGAAACCCTAAAAGTCGGACGAGTATTTGATAATGATTGTAATTTTTTAGGAATTGTTGACAATTCAGGTATTGTAAAAGATATAAACAACCGTTACATCGGTTGTGTTAACCCAGACGGAAGTGTCTTAGATGAAAAAGGGAATTTTATAGGAGCTGTAGGCAAAACCGGAGCAGCGGTGGGACTTTCTGGCGAATATCTCGGAGAAGTTAATGCTAACAATGTTGTGGTAAATGACGCCAAGCTTCCGGTTGGATGTGTTGGTTTGTTAGGCGATGTATTTAACAGCAAAGGAGCATACATTGGCAGAGTATTGGGTGAGCGATATGCTTATACTTCTGTTGGAGAATATATTAATCGGGTTGATAACAAAGCACAAGTTAGGATTTATGGAAAACCGTCAGCCACACTTTCTGCTAGCAACTTGGTTTTAGGCGAGAAAAATCGAATACTCGGAAGCGCTGTACCGGCAAAAACCGCAATTGTAGGCTCATCAGGTAATTTAATTGGGCGTTTATTCCCCGATGGTCAGATTTATGATAATAAAGGCGTATCTCAAGGACTAATCAAGAATGGCGGATTTGGCGCATATAACAACATATATGGAGCTCTTTCTCCGGTAGGAGAAGTGATAAACCTTAAAGGAGATGTTGTCGGAGTGGCGGTTGAAGACGGCATGGTATTTAGTCGCTATGGTGATACGTTGGGAAAGGTCAATGCCAAAGGTGAATTTTTTAATTTCAAGGGTGAGTATCAAGGCGGAATAGTGGCCAGAGGAGCGGCCATAGGTTATGACGGATCATACTTAGGATATGCGGTATCTGATGGTCGGGTTATTAATCTGGATGGACAAAATATCGGTTCGGTAACGCATGATAAAAAAGTTGTCAACAGCGATGACGAAATTATAGGTGAAGTAATCCCCGAGGGCATAATGGTAGATGCCATGGGAAACTATAAAGGGCTTTTGAACTCATTGGGAGATGTTATAGATCTAAACGGCAACATTATTACAGCGGTTCTTCCCGGCGGCAGCAGTGATAAGAATTTAAGTTTACTATATCCTGGGTTTGTTATAGATTTTGGAGGCAATGTTATAGGGGCGGTAGCTCCGGACGGTATTGTTTCTGATATGTCAGGTGTAGCATTAGGCAAAGTTTTATCAGACGGCAATGTGATGAGCATAAGTGGTAAGCTTATAGGAGAGGTTGTCTTTGGGGATATAATTATATCCAACGATGATAAAGTTGTGGGTTATGTAGATTTTGATGGTAAAATTATAGGCAAAGATGCTAGTATAATAGGCAAGACATTATCCGGAGGCTTGGCAATAGACTTAAACAACCGTATTTTAGGCAAGGTCTATAAAATAGGGGCTACTGTTTTGGGCAATGACGGGCAGTATTTAGGAAGGCTGTCTCAAGACGGAACGGTTATTAATTCCCAAGGAGAGAATATTGGCTACATTAAGAACAATGGGTCATTTATTGATTTGGATAAGAATGTTTCAGGTTATGTTTTGGGCGAAGTAGCCAAAAACAAAAGGAATTAGAGATGGGCTTATATAGGGCTTGTAAAAAATATTTTTCTTTATTAAACAACATTATGCTGGTTATTTTGGCGTTGTTGTTTACAAGTGTTTTTGCCAATGCCCAAGAAATTACGGCAATTAATTTCAATGGAGAGCCGTTGGGTAAAGTAATACCTGACGGCAAGGTCGTAAGCTTTGATAATAAATTGTTAGGCAACGTTACAGCAGACAGTCTTATAATTAATACAGATGGTGAAATTATTGGAGGCGTTGTGCCGCAGGGCGTTGCCATAGGCAATGATGCGCGTCTTTTGGGTAAAGTCAGCAGCGATGGTTCTATTTTAAGTGCTGCGGGGCAAGTTTTAGGGCGGGCTTTGCCTAATGGGTTAGTTGTTAATGAATATTTTGATGTTTTAGGGCAGGTAATATTTCCGGGGCTAGTCTATAATGATGAAGGAAAAATCGCTGGACGTGTTACCGGCGATGGTTTGTACACCAATTTGGGTGGACAAGAGATAGGAATTGTAACGCCGGATGGCTATGCCTACAGGAAAATAGGCAGTGATTATTTGTTGGATGGACGTCTGATTTCTTCCAAGATGGTTGTATCATTAAGCGGCGAATTTATAGGTAGTGTTGTTCCCGGTGGCCAGGTTACGGACTTTGATTCTAAAGTCATAGGTCAAATCAAAGCCAACGGATTTGTTTATGATGGCAATGGAGCGATTATTGGCAAAATAGTTGTTAGTGGTTATGCGTTTGATAATAAAGGATTTTATCTTGGCGTTGTCAGCTATAACGGAGAGGTCATCAATAATAATAAAGTCGTTGGCAAGATAAGGGCCGATGGGAGAGTAATTGACATAAGCGACGCCATAATAGGCTATACAGTAGACTTCTCTTCGACGGCAACGGATTTAACCGGACGGTATTTTGGGCGTCTTCTTCCGGAAGGAGAAATAGCCAAAGGGACCAGTTCTAACGGCATTTTGGGTGCGCGAGGACAAGTGAGCAACGCCTCAGGAGAAATAATAGGCAACTTGATAAAAACCGGGCCTGTTTTTGACTACAAAGGAGAGCTTAAAGGTCACGCCTTAAGTAATGGATCGGTAATATCTTTAAGCGGCACTACGATTGGCTATATGATAGGAGAGATAGCCTATAATCTTTCAGGGATTTCAATAGGGAAGATATTGGATACCAAGGTTATTTTTTCTAATGACGGCGCATTTTTAGGTGTTAGCGGTATAAATACGAGCATAGATAACAAGGGCAATAAGTTATCTGTTTCACCACAAGGGTATGTTTTTGGGCAATCAGGTACTATAGAAGGGCGAGCTCTCAATTTAAGCACTTTCTATACACCATTTGGTAGTGTGGCGGCATATCAAGGTCTTAATGGTTCAGCCGTAACATCCAAAGGGGAGGAATTTGGAAGAGTTGTTGGTGAGGGGTATGTTCTTAATTCCCAAAATCAAATGGTTTCTAAAAATATTTCGGAATTTTTTGCAGTTAATGCCAAAGGGGAGCAAATCGGGAGCGTAAGTGAAGAAAACATATTGCTAAATAAGTCATTTAATGCTGTAGCCAAAATTTTGCCGGATGGCAGCGTCAGCGAGATAAGTTCTGGCAATTTAAATTATGTTCCCAAAGTAGGAGAGGCCTATTCAGAGATAATTGCATTGGATTTTTCAGGTAATTTTTTAGGCTATGCCGATGTATTAGGAAATGTCAACAACTCAAGCGGAGCCAAAATCGGTCAAGTTGCGGAAAGAGGTTATGTTTTTGATAATTCAGGCATTATCATGGGATATCTGGCAAGCTACGGGGGTGTTATAGACGACAAATGTGAAAATGTCGGAGTGGTAGCGTCAAACGGAGGGGTTTACAATTATCGCGGTGTATATATCGGCAAAGTTCTTGCAAACGGAAATGTCATCAGCGACAGCGGGTCTTTATTAGGCTATAAAGCAAAAAAGACGCCGGTAATAGATTTTAACGGCAGGATAATAGGTTTCATAGATTACAGCGGAAAAGTAAGCAATGAACGAGGAGAAACAATAGGTTGTATAGACAAACAAGGTCAATTGCGCAATGCAGATAAAGCACTTATTGGTAAAGCGATAGAATACGAGGCGGCAATAGATTTCGATGGCAATATAATAGGTTATAGTGTGGTTAACGGGTTGGTTGTTGATATCAACTCTAAGCTGATTGGCTATCAACAACCCAATGACAATATAAATTCAAATTCCGGTATACCGCTGGGGAGTTTGTTGAAATACAAAGTAGCGTTTGATCTTGAAAACAAATTTATGGGCTATGTTTCAAAAGAAGGGCGCGTTTTAGATAGTCAACATAAAGAAATTGGTCAAGTTGACTTTGATGGGTATGTTGTATCATCCAAACAAAAGATTGGATATGCTTTGTATGATTTTTATGTTTATGACAACGACGGCAAAGTTGTCGGTATCATAAATCGTAACGGAGAGGTTTCAAGTTTTACCAATCAAAATTTAGGTGATTTTGAAAGAGGTTTTGTTATAAAAGGCGGGAAGGTAGTTGCCCGAGGCAATCGAGATTATAACATAAGAGATGCCTCAAAACTAGTGATAGGGCAACTTAAACTGGACGGCAAAGTTTTAGACAATCTTAATAATGTTGTAGGGACATTAGACAGCGCTACCGGTAGGATACTCAATGCCAATTCTGAAGTTATAGCAACGGCTACACCGTTGCAATATTACAGTTCTTTATCGTCACCACAGCTAAAGCGTCAAATGATTTTTGATGAAAATGGCAATTTTATAGGGTTTTTGGATGAAAACGGCAATATTGTAGACGCTAACGGTAATATAATCGGGCGTATCGACGAAAATGGTAACATAGTCGATCTTAACGGCAACATAATAGGGAGAGTAGCCAAGAAAGGCTCTCCTTTGGCGGATAAAAACTTAAGGGCAGTCTATGATGCCAATGGCAATCTCATAGGCTATATAGATGAAGACGGAAATTTTCTTGATCTCAATGGCAACATCATAGGTAGGGTAGATGAAAACGGTAATATTATAGACGCCAACGGAAATATAATAGGCCGCATAGATGAGAATGGGAATTTTATTGATGCTAATGGCAATATCATAGGGCGTGTTGCGCCCAAAGGTTCTCCGCTATTGGATAAAAATTTAAAAGCCATCTATGATGCTAACGGCAATCTCATAGGCTATATAGATGAAAATGGAAACTTTCTTGACGCCAATGGCAATATTATAGGCCGAGTAGATGAAAACGGTAATATTATAGACGCCAACGGAAATATAATTGGGCGTATAGATGAGAATGGGAATTTTATTGATGCCAATGGTAACATAATAGGTCGGGTGGATGGTGCTACCAGCGGCAAAGACAATATATATGACAAAGATGGTAACATTATAGGCTATGTTGATAGGGAAGGTAATGTTGTTGATGCTCAGGGAAAAATTATTGGTAGTCTTAACGAAAAAGGAGAGCTAGTAGATTCCAAGGGCAACATAATTGGGGGCAGAGATAAAAATTGGTTTGCCAAAAGCTCAGTTATGTCAACAACCAAAAGCCGGCCCAGCACAAAAGATGGTGCTTCATCATCGCTAAAGTTATTAGAAGGCTCAAAGTATTATAAATCTTTAGGTATAGCATTGACACCGGATGGAGAATATTTGGGTGATATTTTAGAAAATGACGTGGTTATAGATAAAGACGGCAATATAGTAGGATATCGCATGTCTGATGGCATGATTATAGATGATGACGGCAACGTAATTGGCACAGAAGATTTTAGTTATGGAGACTCAGGAAAGTCAAAAAGAGCAGATGGTTCAAAAGGGAAGGATGTATTTATTCCGGCAGGAACATTTGGTCCCGGTGGAGCTTATGGAGTAGGTAACGGACCGGCGGGTAATTTGGGACCCGGCGGCGGATATGGACCTGGAGAAAGATATGATCCGACACGTCAAGCCGCCTTAAATGCAGCCATGCTTGAGCGCCGGCAAAATATTAGTGTCGGAAAGATTAGCTCAGGTTATCGTAAAGAAGCGTTTGACGGTTATCAAAAGGATTGGTCGGAGCAAGGGATACCGAAGTCAATTTCATCATGGCGAGTAGATATGAGCGAGATGATTTTCTCTGATAAACCTATACCTGCAGTTATAGCCCGCGCAATAGATACCAATAATCCAGCACCTATTACTGCCTACGTCGAGCGAAATGTTTATGCCGAAGAAGGGCGTAATGTGATTATTCCGGCAGGTTCGCGAATGATAGGGACTTTTGGCAGTATTACGGCAGCGGCG
This sequence comes from uncultured Alphaproteobacteria bacterium, assembly GCA_944391695.1. Classification (GTDB taxonomy): domain Bacteria; phylum Pseudomonadota; class Alphaproteobacteria; order RF32; family CAG-239; genus CAZU01. The sequence continues at coordinate 18,604 of CALXUO010000049.1, read as the reverse complement.
GAAGCGACATCGGAATCGGCGCGCGTTCAAATCACTTGGGAGCGTTTAATTCGTCCAGATGGATCAATTTTTGTCTTTAGCGGACAAACAGCAGATGCGCAAGGCAGAGCCGGAGCGTTGGGTTATGTAGATCAGCAGTTGTTTAAGAAATATACTTTGCCAGTTGTAACAACCGTATTAACGTCTGGGGCGTCATATTTTATAGCTTCAGCCGATGATGCTGCCGGCGAAGTTGAAACATCAAAGCAACAAGCGGCAAGTGACGCCCGACAAAATTTCCTAGATGATATGGAAAGTTTATTTGATGATATTTTAGCCGATAAGACGGATGTCAAGGCGATGACCTATGTTCCGGCCGGAACTAGAATTATAGTTTATCCCAATGTTGATTTGTGGTTAAGAAGCGTTGAACGGGATAGTGAAGAATCTCAAAAATTCCAAAAACCTGAGGTATTTATAGACGATGTTAAAACGGGACAAGAGATTGATAAGCGTAAACGAGAAGATGTAGCCAAAGCATCAGGAGGCCAAGTCGTATATGATCCGGATGAAGTAAAAGTAGAGGCAGCAAGTTCTGGCACAACGCCTTTAATTGTTGATACGGCGCCAAAAAAGACAACCAATACTATAGTTCCCCCGCCTCCTCCGGCATCGGGTAGTATTCCGGCCGCAGGCAGCACTTCATCGGAATCTTCAGCATCAAACAATGCAGATAGCAGCATACCGGCATTATTTTAAGGAGTTAAGCAAATGAGTTTTACCGTTTTGGAATCAATTTTAAGGCCGCTTGCTTATTGGTATGGACAAGAGGGAATAGAAGAAGTAGCAATTAATCACGCCGGAGAGGTATGGCTAAGATTGCGAGGCAAGAGAGCTTATCCGTGGATGGCTTATAAAGATGAAAAACTAAGTAAAGAATACCTTACTGATTTGCTGTATATCATAGCCAACACCTATGAGCTTCCATTTGACCCGATACAAGGCAATCCGGTTGTTTATGCTACTATTCCTGGCGAGCATCGCTTTTCGGCAATTTGCGGAAAGAATGTAATGTATGACAATAAAGACCTAACCGGAGGCATAGCGTTAACGATTCGTGTCCATGCCGATGACGTAGCCTTTGGTCTTGGAGATTATGGATTGTTGCAGGGTGAAAAATTGCATAAAATTAACCCGCTTAAAGATATTAAAGAGCCCGAAGATCCATACGAGCGCTTATTGCTAAGCATCAAGCGCGGGGATCACATTTTAGTATCAGGGGCTACATCAACCGGCAAGACCACTTTTTTAAACAATTTATTGAAGATACTTGATATCAACAAACGTATTTTAACTATAGAAGATACCAGAGAGCTGATAGTTCCGCATAAGAACAGGGTTCATATTACTCTTTCACGTACCGAACAAACAAACGCCTTAACCTATGCCAAAGTTATTGACTTGGTTGTGCGTTTTACCCCCGATGCAATTATCGGAGGCGAAATATCCACGAGCAATGCCGGAGCGATATGGGAGCTTATGGGATCAGGTCACGATAACTGTTTAGCCACCATCCATGCCGAAAGCTCAGAGGCAGCCTATCAAGCCTTTACGGACCGTATTTTGCATACATATCCGACTATTGACCGCAAAAAAACTATTGAAGAAATGCGTCAAAAATTAAGAGTTGTCCAAATTAATCGAGACGGCAACCTCCGTGCGGTTACTGAAATCACCTAAGTTAAGGTTTTTTTATATTTATTAACCCTAAATTTACAAGATTGTTTTACCATAGGCTAGCATGGATAAATTATAACCTTTTGGTAAAAAATGGCGTTAGAATCGGATAAAACAACAGAAGCACGCAGAAAAGCCTTGCGCAACGGCGAAGAAGATCCAGTCGTTGTGGCGCAAAGGTTTTTAAATATCTATCGCCAAATGCACATCCTAAGTCCGGAGCGCAAAGAAGGCTTCAATAAGATGCTATTGGAGTTGTCGCCAGAGATAAGGGGGCTTTTTTCCTCGCTTCCTGGTGGGGCAATGCTTCAAGATTATGCCGATGAGTTAGCTGAAAAAAGTGGTGTCCAAAGATCTGTTCATACCACGACAACATCTCCCAAGATGAGCGAAGAGGCGCATCAACAGGCTCAAATATTAGCAACAGCATTGGCCAAAGCGCAAGCGCAGGCACAGCCGCAAGTACAGGTACAACCCCAGCCGCAAGCTTTTTCCGGAGCCAATGGAGTAGGTGTTGTTGCAGCTCCGTCCAAACTTAGCTTAGATAAAGATTTTGCTGCCGAATTTGCCAAAATTATAGGCGGATTAATCGAAGAGCAAACAAACACACAAAAAGAAGGATTAGATAAACTAACGGCCGATTTAAGCAAAGTTCAGCTTTATCTGGCTCAAAGCATGGAAAAAAATCGCGAAGATCAACGGCAAGAAATTAACACGTTGTGTAAGACAATAGCTGACAGCAGCAAAATAGGAGCAGTTTTGCAAAGCAGAGAGCTAAAAAATATATGCCAAACCATAACCGAAAATTATCGCATTGAGCGCGAAGAGCAGCATCAAGAAATCAGCGCATTATGTCAAACCATTGCTCAAAGCCAAAATTCCATAAATGCTTCGTTGGCAGCTTTTGCGCAAGCATTTCCATCAAAATCCCTCTCTTCTGATAATGTAGCGTCAAATGATACCGTTGCACAAAAACTGATAGAAGTTGTTTTAGAGGGGCAAAAGCAGCTAAACTTACGCCTTGATAAAGTTGAAGCAACATCATTAAGCAGGGCCAACGATAATAAAGAGCTTATTGCCGCGTTTGAAAAATCACAAACAGAGGTAATAAAAAGCTTAAGCAATATCAATATCGGCACATCAAATGTTTCAAGATTTGAGGCCAATGACGAAAAATTACTAAAACTGATAGGCGATTCGCAAGAAAAATTGGTACAAGCGGTATTATCAGCCAACATTCAACAAAACAACACATCGCAAGCCAACAATAATGCCAACAATATTCAAATCAATACAACGGATAATTCAGCGCAGATATTGTTATTGGTTGACAAAATATCAGCTTTGCAAGCAGCCAATGATCAAAATCTTGAGAAAGCCATATCCAAAGCCATAAAAGAGCAAAGCAAGCTCTATGATAGGATAAGTGCTCGTCAAACCAAAGAATTGGCAGAAATATTTGCACAAAGTCTTAAAGAAATAAGCTTACCGGTTTATAATGTAGCACCGCCCGTTTATAATCAAAATCGGTCAGAATTTATTACGGATGAGGCCTCGTTAAATAATGTGGCAGAAGACAGTTATGAAAGTGCTAATTATAATTCGGAGATTGTTAATGAGGAAAACATAAGTGAAACCGTTGATAATTTTATCCCTCGGGAAACAGAAGAAGAAACATCAACACCGGCAAAGATAAATGAAATAGTTGCGACAGATAATTTTTCAGAAGCGGAAGCGCCTGTCAAAAAGAAAAAGAAAAAAAAGAAGAAGAAAAAACAAACAGACGAAATTGTAAATAATTTGGTGTCAGAAAGCAAAGAAGATACTGTACCACTGGATGATATTATTTCAGAGATGCCGCAGCCAAAATTTTTAGAAGAAGAAATCAGCCCCGTTGAGGAAACAATTTCTGCTGAGCTATCGTCTCAAGAAGAAGCAAAGTCGGATTCGCCATCTCCGTTTAAGACCAATAAAGTTGATGATATTTTGTCCTCTGAGGACAAAGCAGAGAATATTTTACAAGAAGAGCAATCAATGAGTGGCGAAGAAACATCTGAAGAAACATCGGATATTGCCCAAGATTCTTCCATATCATCAAGCGGCGAGGATTGGGGTTTTAGTCCTGTTCCAGAAAAACCTGAGGCACCTACGGATAATAGCAATGATAATGCGGATGAGGATTGGGAATGGGTATATGTTAATGATGAACAAGAAGAGATACCGTATATGGAAGCAATAGGCGACAACAGCTATATTTGCAGCAGTGACTTATACGGTCAAGAAAAGGTAGTTGATGACAATCCGCCGATTTATCAAACGGCGCCGTTAGAAATTTCCGACAGATTTCATATATTTGATAATACAGATGACAATGATTTTGTGGACCCTTATCAAAATAGTGTTCTAAAAGATTAAAATAATAATTTACAAAGCGGTAATGCTACACTAGATTAAAAACAAGCGGTTTTTGCAAGAAAGGGAGAGAATTATATGGATCAAAACAAGACATTCAGCTCAGGCAAAAATATGGCAGGGGACACCTGGTATGTTGACAATTATGTTTTGCTTAAAGAATACTATGATATGACGATTTCCCGTATTGCGGCACGTTGTGTTCGTAGTGGCAATATTGCAATGGAAGAATACAAGCATTATGCCTATATTTTAGATGTTTTGGAGGAAATATCCGAAACCGGAGAATACATAGTTTCGCATCCAGACTTATATGATTATGTTGACAAGAAAGTATCCGGCGGCATAAATGCTCTGAAGAAAAATTTGCAAGAATTCAAGACCGAGCTTGAGCATAATGCCTCACCTGAGATGATAAAGCAAGACAAAGACGAGCTAAACAAGATGAAAGCAGCATTAGGCGATATAGATAAGTCTGAAGATCCCACGATAGGGGCGGGTATGTCGATGGATGAAGTGGTAGAAAAGTTGATGAAAGCCAATAACACAAAGCCTCAACAAGTGCTTAAGCCCGATAATACTACACCGCCACGGCCGCAAAATTCGGCGGCAAACACTCGCCAACCTTCGCAACCGCAATCAGTGGGTGGTCAACAGCCGAAACCGCATCCACAAACGGGGAACTAATGGAGTAAGGATAGGTAATGAAACCACATCAAAGCTTAAAAATAATACTAGTTGCCAGCATAAGCCTTTTAAGCTCGTGCGGTATTTTTGATTCATTAACATCAAAAATTAAAGGAGAATCCTCATCAACAACACAAATCCCTGTATACACGGCTAAGGTTGAAAAGAAAGCATATCCAGAGATAAGGACACCCAAAGGGGCAAATAGGCTGGATTTGGAAACTCCGTTGCGCTGTTTTGTCAACTGGGACACCCAGCAAATGATATCAACCATTCCCTACAATACAAAAGCGTTTCAACTGATAAGAAACGGTAAAAGCGATGCATTGCCGCGCTATGAAGTGAATGGGCTTTCGTTTGAAACTATGCCGGCAGAAAAAGCATTGTTAAAACTGACCAAAGAGGCCGGCATAAAGCTGGTTGCTAAAGACGCGCCCTATTCAAGTATATCGGCGGACAACTTACGAGGGGATTTTTCCGAAGTGGTAACCATGATTACAGATGCAGCCGAGATATACTATACCTACAATTCGACCAACAAAACGATGCGCATTTCCCGCAAAGCTAATTTCAGTCTTTATATTCCGCGCTCCAAGACCATTATGCTTGCAGTTTTAGATGTTTTGCGAGGTTCCGGGATTACAGACTTTACGCCGGATTTTGATGATTATTCCATAACGTTTGATGCAGATTTTGAGCTCAAGAACAAGATAGTCAATCTGATAAATTATTTTGAAGAGAGTCCTCTACTTTTGGCCTATGATGTAAAAGTTTTTAATCTTTATCCGTATAATGCCTCAGGGATTGAATGGCAGCAGATTATAGGAGCGTTTGGCTTTGGCTCTGTAAAAAGCGCTAAAGACGGCGTATTAGGGAAGATTTTAACAACTTCCAATGATATCAATGTTGATTCACTAGCATCTTTTTTAAGTCAACAAGCCAGGGTTGAAATAGCAGGAGAGGGCAAATTTGTAGTGCCAAATTTGTGGTATTCTCGTTTTGATATTGGTAAATGTATACCGCGTTCATCCATTTTTGCAGATTTATCAATATTAACCCAAGCATCATTTGAGGGCAACAGTAAAATATTTTCTGATATTACGATTGAGGGCCGTGGCGGAGAGATTTCAAGCTTTTCAATTTATAATCGTTTAGGTGAAAATTTTTTAATTATTGGTTTGCCTAATACAGCGTTTGCTTCCAAATCTCCGCAGTCCGAAGCCATTATTATGTTGGTTCCGCGGGTTATAAAAACCACCAAGACGGACAAAGTGTTGGAAAATAATTTGTAATTTAGTTTAGGATAAAGTCATGGATAATCAGTCAGGCAATACACATCCCCAACTTAAAAAAATCAAGCGTCCGATAAATCGTTCAACGCCGCAAAGTGCATCACGGGTTGAAGTAAATTCCAATCCGTTTAAAACTGATAATCAATCTGAGAGAAAGTCTCATACCGCAACGGCAAACGATAAACCGGATATAGACAGATATCTTGATGATGCAGACCTTCCTTCCACGGAAATACGGCAAGGGCTCACCAATGATAATAGCTCGCAATCGCCGCAATATATAGATGAAGAAGCATATGAAGAGGAAGTCTATGGTCGCAGCCGCTATGTCTCAAGTCTTCCTGACTGGCTAACGATGAAAGTTTTCTTTTTAATACTGAGTGTCAGTTTGTTTGTAGGGATGGTAGCCGGCAAATTTATTTTTGGAGAATCGAAGATTGTGCGCAACGGCTTGCAAGGGGTTATTGTCAATGCCGAAGTTCCGCGAGGTCGCGCGCGTTGTGGCGTTGCCGAAAGGGCGCAAGGCTGTGTTTTATATATTATGAATCCACAAAGACAAGATATGCGCGCCAAAGATTTTTATGATTTGGCCTCGCAAATGACTGGCCGCCAGCGTTTTATGATTGAAACCGGCAATATGCGTTATGCCAACAGCAAAATAGGCCCCGGCGAAATAGTCCAGCTTAATATTCCGCCGCTATAATAAAAAACCGCCAATTGGCGGTTTTTTTAAGAGCAAATATTTACAAACTAATAAAGACCACGCGGTGAACTTTTTGCAAATCATTATCGCTCAAATTTATTTTTTCATCAGGATTCCAACGAACACCATAAAGCTGCCCCATATCATCTTCTCTGACGGACAATATCTTAGCCTCTTCCTCGGAAGAATAGTAAACGGCAATATCTCCTACGCTGACAGGCTCCTGAGGATCAACAAACAATATAGCTCTGGCCGGCAACAAATTTCCTAATCTGCGGGTACAAAGATTAACCGCATAGGCATCTTTTTTATTTATAAGAGATGTAGGGCAAGGAACTTTCTTAACTTCCTCTTCCGGATCAATAATTACATCGCCGTTTTTGCCGGCAGTTCCGAAAACGGAAATCTGATTATTTTCCATATTTATTCCGGCAAAAGAAGCAATAGCACCTCGGGGAGTAGACAACAATTTATATTTAGCATCATTACGTTGAATAATTTCTTCCAAGAAACCTTTCTCATCCAAATCTTTAATCTGAGCTTTGAGCTCATCGACGGGCAATTTAAGAGCTTTGGCAATATTTTTCATCTCTTTGTCGGAAACCTCGCGTTGCCCCATCTCGATTCTGTGATAAACCGACAAGGTCATATCGGCACTTTCGGCCACTTCAATCAAGGTAAGGTTTTTTTCATTGCGGATTTGCCGCAACCCGGCACCCAAAGTTTTCAAACCGCTTTTTTCATTAATTTTATTTCGGCGTTCTTGCTCTCTGCGCCAAGCCAAGACGATTTCCTGTTGGGAGTTTTGCTCATTTACGAACAACTCTTGTAGAGGGCAATCAAGAAATTCAGCCACCCTGACCAACTGTTCCTGATCAACGCGGCGATATCCTTTTTCAATTTTGGATATGGCAGACAAGGAGACACCGAGATGATCGGCCAGCTCTTGCATGGAGCGCCCTCTCAAGCGGCGGTACATACGTATCTGGTTGGGGAAAATAATTTCTTCCATGATTTCTTACCTCAAAAATTAAAGTTAAGTATATTTTGCCTATGATATTAATACAAGGGGCGGATTAATCAAGAAAATAGTACAAAAAAAGACAATTTGTGTACAAAAACAGGTTAAGCGATATTTTTTTTGGCGTTTTATAAAAAAATCAAAAAACTGTAACACTTTATAAGTAATTTATATGTTATGATAGAATAAGTATCAAAGGAGGATAATTTCAAAATGGCAAAAGCATGGCTTGGGACGTTTATAATATTAATACTTCTTATTATAGCCTACAGCATTGATTTATTTGCGTTTTTGGCGGATAAGGCAGTATATTACATAGCAGTAGTTTTGCTTATTTTGGCATTATCGGCGGCAGGGATTATTTTAGGCAATCCTTTTAAGAAGGATAGAGAGGATGACAAAAGCGACGAGTAAAATATTTGCTTTTTTGTTTTTCGGACTGTTACTAAGCATTTGTCTGCCGGTTTCTGTCGCTTTTTCAACTGACGAAATTGTCAGGCTAAATCAAGATCCCTGGGAGTTTATGCAAGAAAACGCCACAGCCGAAGGCTACAGCCAGTTTGTATCGGACTATGGGCAAAAGGAAGGGTGGAAAAACACCAACATAGTCCAGTGCGGCACGGAAATCTGCAATCTTGCCACCTCAAAGTGTTTATCAAAAGGTAATTTATCCGCGGGGCGAACCATCATCAATACAATACTTAACCGCGGCAAAGCAGCCACCACCGTGCGCATTGAATATATTTGTGTTCCCAAAGATGAAGTAGCTACAATGACATCTCAAGGTTGGTCCGAAATTGAAGGAGGATCAGGAAGCATAAGTACAGTCACCGCAAAAGAAGGAGGAAACACCTCAAGCAAATCTTATGAACTAGATAAAACCTGTTATACAGCCCAAGAACCAACTGGTGAAACGGTGCAATATTGTGCAAAGACAGTAGGTAACGAGATAATAATTCGCAGCGGCAACGACAAAGAGCGTGGATGTGATGTTATTCCGGTCAGGGTATATAACGACAGCAAATGTCGATTCTGTTCGCTGATAGGAGTTATCTTCAAAACAGCCGACAGTGTGGCCGCAATTTCAAGAAACGCATTAGCCTCAGGATTCGCAATTGTCATAGCGGTGGGCATGGCGATATGGATGGCGATGAAAACTTTTGTTTTTGTAAGCTCAATGACCAGTCAAGATGCGGCCAAATACATTACCGAAATGCTTAAACAAAGCTACAAATTTATAATCGCCTTTTTCTTGTTGCTTTATTACGATGATGTTTTCACTTTTATAATAAATCCGCTGTTAAATGCGGGATTGGAGTTTGGTTTAAGTTTTGCCAGCGGCACATCGGTTGAAAAGCGTTTTGAGATAGGCAATTTGAGCGTAGCATCATTACAGGGTTTGGGCGAGAATTTACCTCTTGATTATGCGCGCAACCTAGACAACAACTATTACAATATTTTTACCTATTCCAGCTTAGAAAATTTGGCCTACAACATCAATCTTAACTATTCATTATTGCAAGCCATTGGCAGCGGTTTGAACTGTTTGGGCTGGAGATATATTTTACTTATATTCGGAGAGAATGGATGGGAAATTGGTCTTGGTTTTGGTTGTGTTATCTACGGCCTATTCTTCTCGCTTTTTGGGTTCTTGTCTTGTCTGGCGTTTATATTTTACATACTCGATGCGGTGGTTCAACTCGGAGTTGTTGGCGCATTGTTGCCGTTTCTTATTGCCAGTTGGCCGTTCAAGATTACTTCAAAATATACCTCGACCGGTTTTAAGATATTGCTAAACAGCATTTTCACCTTTATGATGATAGGATTGGTTGTAAAAATCAGCATAAGCCTTATAAGCAAGGCGGTTGAGCTCAATACCGAGATTGAGACCTCACAGCAAACAATTTCGGGTGGTGGTCTTTATGAGCTGGTTCAGGCAATAGACAATATTGATACCGAAAAGCTAAGGATTATGGTAAATGTCCTAAGCGTAGGATTTTTGGTATTTCTGTTTGCCAATATCTTAGGCTTTTTGCTGCTTGCCCGAGTATCTGAGTTGGTTAATCGCTTCTCCAGTGGTGGTATGAAAGCCTCTGCTCCGTCTTTGGCCACTATGGGAGCCTCGGCCATCAAAGGAGTGGCCAAAAAAGCTACAGCGCCGACCAGAGAAGCAGTTGGCAATTGGGCAGAAGACAAAGCAATCAAAGGAACAAGAATGGTTGGCAATATCATTACTATGCGTCCGGTAAGGAGATGGGCCTACAACAAGATAGATGATGCAATTTCCAGGGCTTCAGATTCCGGCAGAAAAGCAGGAGCGGTAGCAAGAAACGAAGCATCGGCTCAAAATCCTGCCAACAGAGCCGTTGTCGGCAAAGGCAACAAAACCGGCAAACCGCTTAATACGGAGCAAAACAAAAAAGCAACCATTGGTCGTAAAGACAATGTCCTAAACTCTAGAGAACCCGGCAAAACTTTGCCGCAAAATGAGCAAAACAATAACAAGCCGCAAGACAGAACAACACCTGATACCAATCAGGAGCAGCAAGCAAGGGGCAGTTTGCCGCAAGATGAGCAAAATAATAAGCCGCAAGACAGAACAACACCTGATACCAATCAGGAGCAACAAACAAGGGGCGATTCGCCGCAACAACCTTTAGATCAAGGCACAAGCCCGCAAAAGGACAAAACAAACAAGCCATCTGGTCCGCGTATTGACAGAAAGAAACTTGATGAGATGGATTAAAATGATAAGGATATAGCAATGAAACATTGGAACGACATATCCCGAATTTTTTCAAAACTACTTATAATTGCAATAGTGGTTTTAATGCTTGGTGCTTGTTCGGACAACAAAGACTCCATAGTTATAGAAGGTGTCGACACCAATGATAAAGAGTGTTTGAGTTGCAAAATATTGGTATTGATATATAACAGCGTAGGCGATAACGTTATGATGATGCACGGGCAACTAACTCAAGCGGCCATGCCGATAATGATGGTTGGTTTTTCGATATGGCTGGCGCTAAGGTTGCTCAAATTTGTAAGTTCGGTCACCGAGACCAACCCCGGAGAAGTCTGGAACGAGATTTTGCGCAAAGCGGCGCTTTGCCTGTTCTGCGGGCTGTTGGCATCTTCTTCCGAAGGACTTATATATGTTATAAACACGTTTATTTTCCCGATTTACTATGCCTTTTTAGAGTTAGGCATAAGGATATTAAATGCGTCATTCACCCCGGCAGAGCAGACAGATTTCAAGGTTTTTGGCACTAATGTTGTAGTCGAAGGGGTAAAAATGAGCTGCTCAATCAGCGGCAAACCATTTGTTGACGCCAAAAGCTTTCCGGTATCAATCGGCGAAGCAATGAGGTGCATGGTCGAGATGTTGTCAGCCTATCTTACTATCGGCGGGGACATAGCAATCACGGTTATGCGCCAAACCGAAAACAACCTAACCAGCAAGATTATGGCCATAATACTGTTTTTATTCTTCTGGGTAGTAAAAATTGGTTTCAGTTTTTATTTGGTTGACACCATTTTTCAGATGGGGATAATAATTTTATTGCTTCCGATATATGTTGTATCCTATGCTTTTGGACCGACACGGGCCTGGACGAAAAAAGGCTTTGCCCATGTTTTGGCCTCATCGGCGTTTATGATGTGTTTTTCGGTTATAGTCGCCATGGTTTTGGTAGCGATGATAAGTCTGATTAATCAAAATCAAGCAATATTCAACCCGCCAGATTTGGAAGGCAGCATGCGAGACATAAGCCTAGGTTTCTTGTGCTTATTGCTAATAGGTTTTCTCATCTATGGTTCAATGGGGGTATCGCAGCAGCTGACCTCGGCGCTTTTGGGAACCGGACTATCGTCCAACTTCCAAAAGAATCTAAAAGCAGCAGTTCAAGGCATTGGCTCGGGTATTTTGCACGGTTTGGGTATGCTGGCAACGTTTGGCACATCGGCCATGGCAAGCTCCAATATTAAATTGATTCAGGGCATAGGAAAAACCTTGCAAAAGGGTTCGGCGATTCGCGCCAAGATGCATCAATGGGCTGGCCGAAAGTAGGGGTAGCGGAGAACGATTATGACAAAGCGAATCAATATATATAAAAAAATATTTAAGGATGTTTGCTTATGGTTGCTCACAACCGTCATAATACTGATGTTTGTGCAAGTTTCTTCTGCTCAAACTCTAGATACTCAAAACAAAGAAGAATCAACTACCGCAACACCCCAGAATTCTGATACTCAGTCTAAAAAAGATTATCTAGCTGGAATAGAAAGTATTTTGGCTAAAGCCGACAAAGCCGAAAATTCAGGACAGTACAAAAGTGCATCTGATAATTTTAAATCTTATCTAAGACAAGTAAGTGCATTTACCCAAACGCAAACGAATAATAAAAAGGATATTACTAGTGCAATTAACAATGCTGATAAATATCTTGAGAGGATGAAAAAGAACAATTATATAAGCGAAGAAGAATATACGAAACTTCAAAACACATTGGCGCAAGCAGCCAGAGATGCAAAGGCTTATAATGTTGAATATTATACTGATCAGGGAAAAGAAAATAAAGCAGATCGTTATGAAAGAAAAATTAGTAAAGCTATAACCAAAGTGTTACAAGGCTGTCCCACCACCGAACAACTTCGCGCCAAATATGAAGCAGGGTGTTGGTCCTGTTTGGTAATAGGAAATCTTACCGAGGCATTTTTAGGCGCCGCCGACAACGGCATGGGCGTAACCAAAAAGGCAGGTTTGGTTGTTTTATGGGTTGGAACAGGTATTTGGCTTGTTTTTTGGGGATTAAAAAATGTTTCGTCATTCACCCAAATCCAGCTGGGCAACATATTAAACGAACTTCTCAAATTTTTGTTCAAAGTAATGCTGGCCTATTGGGTTATTATATATAGCAACAATGTCTTAAGCCAATATCTTATTACACCGATAATGAGTGTCGGATCAACCATCGGCCAAATGTTCTGGCACGGAGATACCAAATCTTTCACCACGGATTATAATAGTGAAACCGAAGAAACCGATACAGGCGGCGTCAAATATACCACCTATGAAGAAATAGCAAAAGAAATTGAGAGCTCAATCTCAGACAGCGGCTATCCGTCAATTTTTCCGAAATCAGTCATGGATTCAATGCTGGGAGCAATCGCCTCGATAACGTACAAAATGTCGGATATAATGGTTTTGGGCAATTCGGTAATGTGCTATGCCGGTCTTGAAAACGGCGGAGCCATAAACATAAAAGCATTTAATGTAACCCTTATGTCTATGCCGAACTTTTTCATTTGGATCAGCGGTTGCATTATTTGGTGTTTGGGGTTTTTATTGATTTGGGCTGTAGGATACTACTTTTTGGACATTTCGTTCAAGATTGGCTTTGCGGTTTTGGCCTTTCCGATTGTGATGGGACTATGGCCGTTTAATATGACGCAAGGAAAATTATTTATCATCATCAGCATTATAGCCAAATCGGCGGCGCTGTTTGCCTTCTTGGCCCTAATGACGGGCTTTGGCCTAAGTTTGTTTGGGGAGAGTGCAACTGTGGGCGGACTGGATGCCCTGTTCGAAAAGCTTGACAGTATAACGCTTGGCACCGCCACCGAAGAAATGGAAGAACAAGTAAATAATGAGATTAACGATGCAATTTATCTGTTCTCTCCGATATTTGTAACAATGGTATTTGCGCTGATATACTTTTATAAGCTAGTCCAGCAGACAAGTTCTGATCTGGTTAACAAATTCTTCCCCGACAATGCGTTTGGCGATTCTTCGCCGATGCACAGTACGGCCACAATGATGACGGACTATACCCGTAAGATGGTAACCAGCATAACCGGAGCTAATCTGGCCAAAGATATCGTTGCCAATCAGGCGGGCATAGGCATAAAAAAATTGATGCAGGGAACGGGACGAGCCATAAGACACCCCCAACAAACAGCCCGCAATATAGCTAGCAAGTTCAAGGGCAAAAGTTCTGGCAACGGAAAGTAGAGGTGCAAGATGAGAAATTTGAGTTTACATAACATCATATATGCCTTAGCCGTAATAATCTTTTGCGCGGTTCTTGCACCGTCATGCTCTTTTGCTGACGGTTTAGAAGACTTTGGAATAGATATGAAAATAAAAAACAATTATAATAAAATATATGGAGATAATTTAAGCCCGAGCCAGCTACAACAAATTCAAGACAGAGATCTTGCAATTACAGAAGCTCTTAATCCCGGAGGAAACAGTAAACAAATTCTCAACGAATCTTTAGAAAAATATTTCCAAAGATTAAAATGCACCGATTCAGACAACGCTTGTGCGCCCTACTGCAAATATGAAAGCACCGATCAATGTTTGCTTTGTCCGTTGTTTATTGTTGTCTTTAATACCGTAAGCACCATTACAGCCACGGCGGTCAGCGCTTTTTCTTCCTCGGTTGCCAAAGTGGTTATAGTTGCGTTTGGTGTATGGCTGGCCATTCAGATTTTGGCTTTTGTTGCCTCAATCGAAACCAGAGATCTCAAAGACCTAATACAATCCATAATAACTCAAGGATTTATAGTTGTTTTGGCCTTTTTCATCCTCAGTACCGGCGTGGTCAAATTTTTCAATACTTTTGTTAATCCCATCTATCAAACGGGGCTTTCTCTGGCCGATACAATGTTTAGCAGTTGCGAAAACGGCAGTTGTCCTCAAGGAGATGAGGCAGTTGTCAAAGTTGATACCAGCGGTGTTAAATATGAATCCAACGGTTTGCCCGCTGAGATGGGAATAAGCATAGTCAACACCATGACCATGATGGAAAATTATGTACGCAAATTCAAAGCATTAGGAAGCTCGTTTATGTGCCAATCGTGGAAAGAGGGCTTTCTATTTATCCCCAAGTTTAGTTATTTGCTCACCGGCCTGGCATTATGGGCATTTTCAATGCTTTTAATCATAGGTGTTCCATTCCTTATGGTTGATGCGGTTTTACAACTAGGCGTTGCCGGCGCATTATTGCCGTTTGCAGTCGGCTGCTTTGCCTTCAAATCCACGCGTCAATATTGCAAAAAAGTTTGGGAAACATTCCTCAATTCAATGTTTGCCTTTTTGTTCATAACAATAGTGGTGCTGATTCTTTTGGGAACAATTAAATCCGCTGTAACAGAAGGTGCCGGCAACATAACAGCGGCAGGGGTTAATTTTGATAGCATGTTTCTGGCCAGTTCGGCAGGTGATACAGCTTTTGATGCAATACTAAAACAGTTTGGTTGGTTTACATTTCCATTCCTCAAACTTGTATTTATATTCATTTTGGCCTGGTCGGTTATGAATATGGCCAAAGAATTTGCCAATGAGTTTGCATCATCAATGAGCAGTACATCAATTGGTTCGTCAATAGGTACCATGGCCGCCTCAACCGCCAAAGGTATGGCGCTTAAAGCAAGTAAGCCGCTTGCAACAAAAGCCTTAAAGGGAGTCGGTTATGCCACCAAAGAGACCTTTAAGGGTGCGGCCCGCGGAATAAGACGCATTACCAGAAGCAAGGCGGAAGAATTTGTCAATAATGCACGAGAAAGAGCAATTAACAATAATGCATCAAATTCGGGTAGACAAGGACAGGTAATGTCAACTGCCGACCAAACCAAAGCTAATAAGAATGGTCAGGTAACAGACGTTCAAAGCAACAAACGCAAAACCGTAATCACCAATGTCGAAGGCAACACCACTTCAGTTGTTACCATGAAAAAAGGTCGCAAGGTATCCGAAGTCAAACAAGAAAATGGGGTTGTTACCAATATAAAACACAGCAAAGACGGCTCAAGAGTAGAGGTTGAGCGTTCTCAACATTTCACCATAACCCGAAGATATGATGAAAAAGGCAACCAAGTTGGTGAGACAAAAGTAAAAGCCAATACCTTGACAGCAGATAGGCTGGTAACCAATCCAACAGGGGAATTCAGAAAACAAGAATTGGATAACATGACCAAAGGCATGACGGATAAGCAAAAAGAATCTACGTTTAGCGCTGTCGCCCAAAAAATAAACAAGAATCGTATCAATGCCAACAACCGCAAAGGACGAATAATCTCGCAAGAAGTAATAGCTTGCGATTATGAAGCCGGCTATGTCGAGATAAAGAAAACCACCAACAAAGGTGAAGTAATTTTTGAAAAGATAGAAGTTGATAGCAATAACAATATTGTCAAAGGTTCAATAACCACCGTATCGGCCAAAGGCAAAGTTACGATCTTTACATCTGATGGAATTCATAACAAGCTGGAAAAATTCCGTATTGATAGAGAACAAGTTAAAAATCTCAATAAATTTGCTGATATCGCATCAAAACGCGAAAAAGACGCTGACGGCAAGGTAAAGAAGAGCAAGGTGGCCTATGGCTATACCAAATGGTATCGCGATGCTCTTGAGCATGGTTTAGATCCAAGAGAAATAGCTCAAGGTATGTTTTCAAAAGAAGAGGCAGAAGCTTGTTATGCCTACCATGTCGGCAAAGGCAATGAGATGGGCAAAGCAGAAATGGGTTGGAGTTTCCACTAATAATTTTTGTTGATTTAATAGACAAAATGTGTTAATAACGAAACGAAAAACCAATTAAACACATATTATATGAAAAAAATTTTATTCTTAGCGATGCTTTGTTGTATCGCAAGCGTGTCATGTACGCGAATCGAGCGAATACCTGTAAACGAGAGCATGACGCTCCTGCATAACAAATGGAAAGGTCTTTACGGCGTAGAGATAAATTACAGAGAGGCTTTGCCGATAGAGTATGATTCTATTTCAAATATCATAGGTTCATACAATGACAATTGGTTCATCGCCTACAAGCCAGACAAGCAAACGTTATTTAACTTACGCGGTGAAGAAAACCCGCCGTTACGCGAGATGGCCTCAGGTTCTCGGATAGAATTTGCTTTTACCGGTCTCAGTTATATCAAAATTGTGACCGACGAAAACGGTAAAAAAACCGTCTTTGGCAAAACAAACGGATATGAGCCGTTTGATGAAGTATATCCGGCGATTGGCGGATATATTTTTGAAAAAGATGGCCTGTTTGGGTATAATGACATTGTTCCGCCGAAATATAAAAAAATTACGATCATCAAAACCTGGACAGACAAATATCTTTTTTCGGAAGACGGAAAAACATATTCTGTATGCGAGTATAAAGGAAAAAGGTTTAAGAAGGTCGCAAACATTCCGGTAGCAACGGTGGAAGAGTTTGGAGAAAAATACGCAAATATAAGATATTCTCCATATTCTTTCATGGGAACAACGCAAAGTACTCCCTACAAAATATGGGAGGATTTTTATGACAAGTTGGATGGTAGATAAACCAAAAGAGCTAAACCATATAACGGTTTAGCTCTTTAATTATTTAAAATTTACCTTTTTTCAAAAAATCGACTGTTGCTCGGCATATTTCTTTATTATTAAAAATATTAAGTCTATGCGAGCGGATATAAACAACATCTTTTGCTTTGGTCAAATCCTTAACTTCATTTGGAAGCGGTTTGGGCATAAGAGAAAGGGTAATTGTTTCCAAAATTTTTTTCCACCAAGGTTTATTGGTCAAGATAATTCCGAGAGGCATTTCAGATATTTGCGGCAGCTTTTTCACTTTATCCGGCGCCAAATCTTTAGCCATCGGTCCGACAAAGAAACCTGTAAGCTTATTATCGCCCAAAAACTCCATCAGTTCACTACCATAGGTATAAGGAGCCACCTCGACGATTCTTGCTAGCTTAAGCCTGCTCTGCCATTGAGCTTTATCGGCAAAAAGCTTTTGCAGTATAACACTTCCGATGCCATAAGTAACAAAAGAGATAGTATCGACATCTTCCAAATGATCCAAAAAGAAATGGAACTGCTTAACATGAGCATCCAATCCCTTTTGGGTAGAAGGATAGTTAACGGCGGCCGCCATAAACCCGTTTTTCAGAGCTCTGCGCCACAAAGGTTTAAAAATATTTTTTGATTGCCCGAGAGAATGGATCATAATAATCATATGACCTTTTTGTCTGGCCAATTGATATGCCTCAATATAGGCAATAAAAGCTTTGCGGCATTCTTCAAAGCTTCCCTCATGGCGCCTGATATCCCAGTTATCAAGTAAGCGGCATTTTTTAGTTACATAATTTCTCTGGATTCTCCATTTTTGATAGAAGAAGACATCTTCCCAAAAATGACCGCCGCCCATGGTATAAAAATCATCTTTCATTATAAAAGCCTTATAGATAAAAAAGCAACCAACAAAAGACTCGTATTTCAATACGGAGTCGCACAAAATCAAACCTATTATAAAGCCGTTTAAGTTAAATAAAAGCAAAAAAAACATATATGCAAAAAATTTTTGGCGCAATAAAGGCTTGTTTTTTCAACAAGTTAAAATGATTTGCAAAAAAAATAAAAAAAATAAAAAATAGTGTTGACAAATAAGGAGGTGTGGATTATACATCTGCTCACTAGCGCGGAAAGCGGTAGTGGTTATAGAAAAGAGTAAATAAGAGATATAAAAGGATACGCAGACAGTATTATATGATACTTAAAAAAGATATAATAAAGTCTGAAGTATGAATAAGGAACCTAGATAAATTCTTTATGAGTAATTTAGACAGGATTGATACAATCATTTAATATGAGAGTTTGATCCTGGCTCAGAACGAACGCTGGCGGCAGGCTTAACACATGCAAGTTGAACGGGATTCATTTTAGCTTGCTAGAATGATGAGAGTGGCGCACGGGTGAGTAATATGTAG
>CALXUO010000048.1 GCA_944391695.1 uncultured Alphaproteobacteria bacterium | reverse complement strand
CCCCAACCATATTACTCTAGATGATGAGGAAAACCAAGCAACAACCCCCGCAACATCAAATACCGACACCTCTTTCAAAACAGATTTGCGGGCGATGTTTAAGATTTCGGCTTTGAGGCAAAATGCCCAATATGATGAAGATGCTCAGGCCGCACACTATGTTGCAATGATTACTCATCCTGACGGCTGTATTGATAAAATTACCGCACCCAACAAAACAACCATTGCTCTTACCGCCAAAGACCGCGACGGCAACCCAAAAATTCCGGATATGCAACGCTTTCGTGATATTGTGGCTTATGCAAAAAAACAAAACTTGCCCCTAAAATTCGGCAATATCAAAGCGCCGGAGTTTAAGGCTTGTTTGATGCTGGCGTGTATGGAAGCTGATCCGCCGGCGCAAATAATAGGCGCGCCTGAGATGAATAATGAATTTTTGCAAAAGCTTGCTTTGGAGACGCAAAACAAGCTTAAACAGGCTGTGGCTGATTTGAAAAATAAACAACAAACACCGCAACAACCTCCTAAACAACCAAAGGTTGTTTTACAGCAGGGGGCAAACGGACGATAACGTCATTTTATTAGTGGGCTTCGGTCCAGGTTTGGCCGACGCCGGCCTCGGCCTTGAATTCAACCGATGAATCAACAATGTTTTCCATATGGTATTTGACAAGTTTTAGGGCTTCGTTGACTTCTTCATCGGGGGCTTCAAAAACCAACTCGTCATGCACCTGCAAAAGCATTTTGGTCTTGAGGCCTTGCGAGGACAAGACATTCTCGATTTTGTTCATGGCAAGCTTGATGATATCGGCCGCGCCGCCTTGAATCGGCGCATTGATTGCCACACGCTCGGCATTGGCAGACAAACGCTTGTTGGCGTCATTAATCCCCAAAACCGAGCACTTGCGCCCAAAAGGCGTTTCGACATAGCCATGGGCATGGGCAAAGGCAATAGTTTTTTCCATATAAGTTTTAATCTCGGGCATTTGGGCAAAATAGGCATCAATATAGGCCTTGGCCTCGGATGTTGATACGCCGATGTTTTTGGCCAGACCAAAAGCCGAAATACCATAGACAATGCCAAAGTTTATCGCCTTGGCATGGCGGCGCAAATTGGCATCAACCTTATCGGGCGATACGCCAAACACATGCGAGGCGGTGGCGGTATGAATATCAATGCCTTGGGCAAAGGCTTCTTTGAGCTTTTTGACATCGGCAACATCGGCCAAAAGCCTCAGCTCTACTTGCGAATAGTCGCAAGATATCAGCTTGTGGCCTTCTTTAGCAATAAAACAAGAGCGGATTTTGCGCCCGTCTTCGCTGCGGATGGGAATGTTTTGCAAATTGGGATTGTTGGAGGCCAGCCTGCCGGTGTTGGCAACGGTTTGGGCATAGGTGGTATGGACACGACCCGTGCTATCAAGCAATACGGACAGAGAATCGGTGTAGGTCGATTTGAGCTTGCTTAGCTCGCGCCAATCCAAAATTTTAGCGGCAAGCTCAATCCCCTCGTCTGCCAAATCGGCCAAAATATCAGCCCCGGTGGCCCAAGCGCCTGAGGCGGTTTTTTTGCCCTTTAACCCCAGTTTGCCAAACAAGATATCGCCGATTTGTTTGGGCGAGCCGACATTAACTTCCTCGCCGGAAATAGCAAAAATCTCAGCCTCAAGCGACTTCATTCTTTCATCAAAATAGCGGCTTAACTCCGTTAGCTCTTGCGCATTGACCTTTACACCGCGGGTTTCCATATTATAAAGAGTTTGAAGCAGGGGGCGATCAAAAACCTCATAAACACGAGTGCGTTTTTCATCAAGCAAACGGCGGCGCAAAAAGATTTGCAGCCTTAAAGTATAGTCAGCCTGCGAGCAAAGATATTCCAAAGCTTGGGTTTCTTCTATTGAGTTAAAACTTTGACGGGATTTGCCAGTGCCTAACATATCATCCAAAGAGGGCAGAGTTTCTTCAAAAAAGAGTGAGGCAAGCGTATTTAGGTCATGAGAATGCTCGGAACTATCCAAACAATAGGACATTACCGCCACATCATCATAAGGGAAAAATGCCGTTTGGCCAAAACTTTTGGCAATGAGATGCATGGCATCTTTTAGATTATGCCCAATTTTGAGGATGGAAGAATCGGCAAACAAAGGTTTGAGATAGCGCGCAAACAAGTCAGCATTGATATATTTTTTATCATCTGCGGCGGCAAACAAATCCATGTTGCCAGATGTTTGCACCTTTAGCGGAAGGCAGTAGGCCTCGCCAAATTTGACAGCAATACCAAGCCCCTCGGGCTTGGCAAACAGCCCGCTTGAGGCAACTGAAAGCGCAAACATCCGCTCTTCCTTGATGCGCAAGGCAAGCGCCTGGAGGCTTTTTTCGTCGTTAACCAAGGTATATTTTTTTATGATTTGGGGCACAATATGCTCCGATACCTGACGACACCGCTCGGAGAGCCATTTTTCAACCCGATTTTTTAGCGAATTAAAACCATATTTATCGATAAAAGCATGCAACCGCTCAGCATCGGGACAGCGACAAACAAAATCTTTGATGTTTTGAGTAACCGGAACATCGTTTTTTAGGGTTACCAACCGAAGCGAAATCCGCGCGTTTTCGGCATTATCAATAACAGCCTGGCGGCGCTTTTCCTGCTTTATCTCTTGCGCATGGGCAAGCAAGCCCTCGACCGAGCCATATTCGTTAATAAGCTGGGCGGCGGTTTTGGGGCCAATGCCGGGGATACCCGGCACATTGTCGATACTATCGCCCGAAAGAGCTTGAACCTCTACCACTTTGTCGGGATAGACGCCGAATTTTTCTTTGACATCCTCAGGCGTAAAAAACTTGTCTTTCATCGGATCATAAAATTCAACATGCGGGCGAATAAGCTGCATCAAATCTTTGTCACCGGAGACAACCACCACATCAAGCCCTTGGGAGAGAGCCTTGTCGGCAAAAGTGGCGATTAAATCATCGGCCTCATAACCTTCTTGCTCAAGAAAGCTGATGTTTAGGACATTGACAGCCTCGCGAATCAGCGGAAACTGAGGTATAAGCTCGGGCGGGGTTTCTTTGCGGGTGCCTTTGTAGTCGGGATAGATGTCGTTGCGGAAATTTTGCCGTTTGGCGTCAAACAAAACCAAGCAATAGTCGCAATCTATTTTGGTGGTGAGCCTTAGAAACATATTGGTAAAACCATAGACGGCATTAACCGGCGTGCCGTCGGGAGCGGTGAGCGGCGGAAGGCCATAAAACGCCCTGAAAATATAGCCCGAACCATCAATTAAACATATCTTCCCGCTCATCTAACAAAAACTCCGCTTATGATTAAAACAAAAAAAGTCTACCAGATTATTTAACACAAAGCCAACAAATTAAAAAGGTTTATAACATTAAAATTTTCTTTAACCTATTTGTGATAAAAGAAACAAAAGAATCGGTAATTTATGAGGTGAGACGTGGCAAAAAAGACCAAAAAACATAAAACAACAAAACGCAAAAAACACAACAGCAAATGGATAAAACTGTTTAAGCTAGGCTTGTTTGCGGGGTCTTTGCTTTTGGTCTATCTGTTGTTTTGTCTGATAACTTTGCCCGATTTGGACGAGGCAATTAATCGCACGCGTCTGCCCTCTACCACCATTATTGCCGAAAACGGCAACGAAGTGCAAAGTTTTGGCACGGTATATTCCGAAATCATCCGCGCAGAAGAGCTGCCGCAATATGTGGTGGATGCTATTGTCTATACCGA
Source organism: uncultured Alphaproteobacteria bacterium (assembly GCA_944391695.1). GTDB lineage: Bacteria > Pseudomonadota > Alphaproteobacteria > RF32 > CAG-239 > CAZU01. The sequence goes on along the minus strand of CALXUO010000048.1, from coordinate 51,679 downwards.
AGACAGGCGCTTTTACGGCCATTTCGGGTTTGATATAATATCTTTTACCCGCGCCATGTTTGCCAACGTCTTTGCCGGAAGGTTTGTCCAAGGTGGCAGCACCATCACCCAGCAAGTGGCCAAAAATTTGTTTCTAACCAACAAAAAAACCATTAACCGCAAAGCACAAGAGCTTTTGCTTGCTTTTTGGCTGGAATATAAATTCTCCAAAGAGCAGATTTTGACCCTTTATCTGAACCGTGTATATTTCGGCAACGGCGCTTATGGCATTGAGGCGGCAGCGCAAAAATATTTTCAAAAAACCTCGCGCGACTTGAATATTTTGGAAGGAGCCATTTTGGCCGGAATGCTTAAAGCTCCGTCGCGCTATAACCCTATTGCCTCAAAAGAAAGAGCACTTGAAAGAGCATCTGTGGTTTTGGGAATTATGAAAGATACAAATCTCTTGTCAGAGGAAGATTATAACCGAGCGCTTAAAATGCCACTGGGTAAAGAAAAACCGGCAAAAGTAAAAGACGGAGCCTATTTTGCCGATTTTGCCTATAATGAAATCATTGCCCGCATCGGCGAGCAAGAACAAGATATCTATGCTTTGACCACGCTTGACCAAGAGTTGCAGGAAAAAGCATCCAAAATCTTGCAAGAAGAACTTGCCAATGCCAAAGATAAAAATGTTACTCAAGGTGCGGTGGTGGTGATGGATAAACAAGGCGCCATCAAAGCCATGGTTGGCGGAGTTAATTACTGGCAAAGCCAATTTAACCGCGCAACTCAGGCGATACGCCAACCGGGATCGGCGTTTAAGCTGTTTGTTTATATGACAGCAATCAACCAAGGAATGATGCCCGAGGATATTATTGAGGACAAGCCGGTAAAATTCGGCGATTGGATGCCGGAAAACGACGATCATAAAGTTTACGGGCCGGTGACCTTGAGACAGGCTTTTGCCAAGTCGCTTAATTTGGCAACCATCAATTTGGCAAGAAAAATCGGCACCGGAGCCATTATCAGCAATGCCAAAAAAATGGGCATCACTACCAATTTGGAAAATGATTTGTCTTTGGCTTTGGGAACATCAGGGGTTAAAGTTATTGATTTGGCGGCAGCTTATGCAACAATCTTAAACGGCGGCTTGGCGGTTCGGCCGTATACGGTGGAGGAAATTTACAGCAACGATGGTTTTCAGCTTTATCAGCGGCTAGGCAGCGGGCCTTTGCGAATATTTGCAGAAGACAAAACCATATTGATGAAAAAACTTCTGCGCGAGGTAATGAAAACCGGAACCGGACGTAATGCCAATATTGGCCGTGAAGTATACGGCAAAACCGGAACTTCGCAAGACCACCGCGATGCCTGGTTTGTCGGTTTTGATGATGATTTAATCTGTGCGGTGTGGGTCGGAAATGATGATGATTCGCCAATGAAATATGTTTATGGCTCCGGTTTGCCGGGAAAAATTTGGAAAAAAATCATGCAGTAAAATTTTAAAAAAAATAGTGCTTTTAGTTTGGGAAATATTATATATAATGGCAAAAAGTTTTTACGAAATATAAAGGATATGAGAAAATGACACAAAAACCTGTAATGCTTCTTATTTTGGACGGCTGGGGATACCGCGAAAAAATTACTCCCGATAATGCCATTGAAAACGGACATACTCCAAATTGGCACAGATTGCTTAAAGAATGCCCACACGGTTTTGTTGAAACCTCAGGTCTGGCGGTTGGTTTGCCCGAGGGACAAATGGGCAACTCCGAAGTGGGACACACCAATCTTGGTGCAGGACGCGTGGTTATGCAAGATCTGCCGAAAATTGATCAAGCTATTAAGGATGGAAGCTTGGCTAAAAATCCAGCCTTGCTTAAGATGATTGAAACTTTGCGTAATAACGGCAAAACTTGCCATCTTATGGGATTGATGTCGCCGGGCGGAGTACACTCGATGCAAAGCCATGTTTTGGCTTTGGCAAAAATTGTCAGCAGCCACGGCATTCCGGTCAGGGTTCATGCCTTTTTGGACGGACGTGATACGCCGCCATCGTCAGCCGTCCAATATCTGACGCAGTTTGAAAAAGATATTGCCAATTTGCATAATGTGGAAATTGCCACCATTGAGGGCCGCTTCTATGCCATGGACCGCGATAAACGCTGGGATAGAATCGAAAAAGCTTATAACAATATGGTGTTTGCCGACGGTAAACGTTTTGCCAGCGCCGATGAGGCCATAAAAGCATCTTATGCCGACAAGGTTACCGATGAGTTTGTTATACCGGCAGTTATCGGCAACTATCAAGGAATGCAAGATGGCGATGCTGTTTTGATGGCAAATTTCAGGGCCGATAGAGCAAGAGAAATCCTTTATGCTTTGGCCGATACCGAGTTTAGCGGATTTGCGCGCAAAAAAACCGTTAAATTCTCATCGCATATCGGAATGACGGAATATTCGGTTGACCACAACCGCTTTATGCAAACCATCTTTCCGCCGGAGCAGCTGGTTAATATTTTGGGCGAAGTGGTGGCAGAACACGGTTTAACCCAGCTGCGTATTGCCGAAACCGAAAAATATGCTCATGTTACGTTCTTTTTTAACGGCGGCGAAGAACGCGAATTTAAGGGTGAAGAACGTATTTTAATTGCCAGCCCAAAAGTTGCGACTTATGATCTAAAGCCAGAGATGAGCGTTTATGAAGTTACCGAGCAATTGGTTCAGGCTATCGAAAACAAAAAATTTGATGTAATCATCTGCAATTTTGCCAACGGTGATATGGTGGGACATACCGGTATTATGGAGGCCGCATTAAAAGCCGTGGCTGCAGTTGACGAATGTTTGGGCAAAGTTGAAAAAGCAATCAAAGATGTCGGCGGTGTGTTGATTGTAACCGCTGATCACGGAAATGTCGAAAAAATGGTTGACGAGGTTACCGGTCAGCCTTATACGGCGCACACGGTTGGCAAAGTACAAGCAATATTGGTTAATGACAAAAGCGGAGTTAAAGCTTTGAAAGACGGAAGACTTGCTGATATTGCGCCGACAATGCTTGAGCTTTTGGGCATTAAACAACCTAATGAGATGACCGGAGTTTCGTTATTAAAGAGATAGGCGATGGACTTGAAAACAGCTTTTAAATACAGTGTTCTGGCGGCGGTGTTGCTCGGTTTTAGCCTCAATACCGCCGAAGCTGCAAAACCGTCAAAAGAAGACTTGAAAAAAATGGAAGAGCAAGTATTGCAACAAAGTATGGAACACAAAAAGCTGCAGGCCCAAGCCACCCAAATCAATCTTGAATTAACTCAGGTTAGTCGCGAGATGGTTAAGGCGGCAAGACAAATTCAAAATAATGAGGACCGGCTGTCTAATATGGAAAATCAATTAAAGGCTTTGGAAGAAGATCTTGAAGAGGCTCAAAAAGGCTTTACCAAAGAAGACGATAATTTAATAAAAACTTTGGCAGCTCTGCAAAATCTGGCTCTTAAACCTACAGAATCGCTTTTGGTGCAACCTCTGGGGCCGGTGGATATAATAAGAAGCGCCATTGTTTTGCGCGAAACCGTGCCGCATTTGGAAGAAAATGCTGAAAGAATTCGTGAAAATTTACAGACTATTGCTACCAAAAAACAAAAAATCGAAAAGCAAATCAGCGAAATATCTAAACAAAAAATATTACTGCAGGCTGAACACAAAAGAATGCAACAGTTGGTGCAAAAAAAATCAAAATTGCGCAATAGTGTTGAGATTAAATCTGAACAAACTAAAAAGAATATGGATAAGCTCGCCTCTCAAGCGCAGGATTTGCGCGACTTGTTAAAGCAAATCGAAAAACAACGCCAAGAAAAAGAAGCAAAAGAGGCCGAACGACGCCGCAGAGAAGAAGAAAAAAGAAAACTAGAGGAAAAACAATCTGATGACTTGATTAAATCTGAGCAAGCCGCTATAACAAATATAGCGCACGGTTTTGCTTTGGCTAAAGGAAAATTGCCAGTTCCTGCCAGAGGAAAAGTTATCTCGCGTTATGGCGAGCAGCAAGCAGGCGGTGTTTCGGCAAAAGGAATAACCATTGCCACTAGAGAAAATGCGCAGGTTATTTCTCCTTTTGACGGGGCTGTGGTGTTTGCAGGACCATTTAGAGGATATGGTAATATGATTATTGTGGAACATGGCGAGGGATATTTGTCTTTGATGGCTGGGCTGGGCAATATAGATGTTGAGTTAGGACAAATGCTGTTGGCCGGAGAACCAATAGGCGTGATGCCTAAACAGGAAAATGCGGAATTATATGTTGAGTTGCGTAAAAATAATCAGCCGATTAATCCGGCAGCTTGGTTTAAAATTTAGAAATTAGGGGTGTGTTACGATGCTTAAAAAACTGCTTATAATTACTTTGACGGCTTTGATGATGAATGCCGTTGCTTGCGAAGCTAAACCGGCTAAGGACAATAAAGATGAGGATATAACCTCTTATGAGCTTTTGAATTTGTTCGGTGAGGTATTGGAAAGAGCTAAAGCTTCTTATGTTGAAGAAGTAAGCGATAAGCAGTTGATTGAAGCAGCAATTAATGGAATGTTGACTTCTCTTGATCCTCATTCAAGCTACTTGGATGAAAAAGATTTTAAGTATATGAATGAGCAAACTTCCGGGAAATTCGGCGGTTTGGGAATCGAGATAACCATGGAACAAGGTGTGGTTAAAATTGTATCCCCTATCGATGACACCCCTGCTTTTAAGGCTGGACTTAAACCTGGTGATTATATTACCAATATCGACGGCGAAACTATCATCGGCATGACATTAAATGAGGCTGTTGACAAAATGCGCGGCAAACCAGGTACAAAAGTAAAACTGACTATCAGAAGAATTAATGAAAAGCCTTTTGATGTTACTTTAAAACGTGAAGAAATTAAAACACAATCGGTTAAAAGCGATATTAAAGACCATAACGTTTTATACATAAGAATTGGCTCTTTCTCTGAAGATGTAGATAAAGATATTAAAAAAGCGTTTGAAAAAGCCCAGAAAGGTCGCAAAGAGCCTTTGAAAGGTATTGTTTTGGATGTGAGAAACAACCCTGGAGGGCTTTTGGATCAGGCGGTTGCCGTATCAAGTTTGTTTTTGGATCAGGGCGAGGTTGTTTCAACCAGAGCCCGAAATGAAGAAGACACCTTGCGTTATTCCGCCAAAGGCAAAGATATTACCGAAGGACTACCTATTGTAGTGCTGATTAATAACGGTTCGGCCTCGGCCTCGGAAATTGTGGCAGGGGCTTTGCAAGACCACAAAAGGGCTGTCGTTATAGGCGAAAAATCTTTCGGTAAAGGTAGTGTGCAGACTGTTGTTCCTTTGGGAAATGACGGAGCTATGCGCCTAACTACCGCCAGATACTATACTCCTTCGGGGCGCTCAATTCAGGCAACCGGTATTGAACCTGATATTGTGGTGCATCCTGCAAAAATTGAGGAATTTACCAATGAATATGGTTTTAGCGAGGCCGAATATATTAATGCTTTGAAAAATGAAACCATTAAGGATGATAAAAAGAAAAAGGATGATACTAAAGACGAAGATAAAGACTGGCGCAAAGATTATCAGCTCTCCAGAGCGGTCGATTTAGTTAAAGCTCTTAATATTTATACGCAAGACAAATAGGGGAATGTGGCTTTTGCGCGATATTATAGAAAAATATGACAAGTTGATTACCGCCGTTTTGGTGATTGTGGCTTTTGTGCTTGGAATCGGATATTGGTTTGCCGAAGAAAAAAGCGAGCCGGTATATTTGTCAAAAATCGATAAGCTGATGTTTGACAAAGACAACAAAGCCCCAAAATTTGTCTTGACGCTGCCGGACAGATTTGCTTTTAGAACAGCAAAAAAAGAAAAAATTTTTGTTGATGTTATTAAAGAAAATAAACCTGTTCGTAAAGCTGAAGAAGACACTGAATTTTCTTTGGAAGATTTACTAAAGAATGTGCCTTTATTGCAAAATTTGCCTGCAAAATCCGCAACGCAACAACTGGATTATATTGAATTTGACGAAACGTTAATTGAACCAGCTGAAGATAATCGTAATCTACCAAAAATTTCCGATACCGGCAAAAAACCTTGGAGCACTTATGGGACAACAGTTAATGTTCAACCTAATTTTAAGAAAGTGGCTATTGTTATTGCCGGAATGGGGTTTGACATCAATGCCGTTAATAAAGTAGCCGAGGCTTTGGATTCTGAAGTTTCCTTAAGCTTTACACCTTACACTCCTAGACCTTATGACGCCATAAATAAGGCTAGAAACCTCGGCCATGAGACTTATGTCGATTTATTATTGTCGTCTCGGGATTTCTTAAAAGAGGACACCGGACCTCTTTCTATAACCTTAAATTTGTCTTTGGATGAAACGTTGAAAAGGTTTCGCAATACAATTATGCAGCCTGCTCCCGTGGGTGGTTTAATTATCAGAGACGGTATTGCTGATGAAAATGCCAAACTCCTTTTGTCCGCATTGTTGAGAGAAGCAAAAAACCGCGGTCTCTTGGTGGTTGATGCAACCAATGAAGACGGTATTGACAAAATAGAAATTGATGGCTTGGCCAGACGAAAAGCTGATATTGTTATTAACAAAGATATGGATAAAGAAACTATTGAAAAACATCTGCAAAGCGCCGAAGATATCGCTTTTGATAACGGTCAAGTCTTAATTGTTGTCGATCCTAAGCCGATAATTATTTTTGCTTTGTATAACTGGATTAAGACTTTTTCGCCGCAAGTTTCTTATGAAGAAGCCAAAACACTTGAAATATCTAAGCCGTTTGCTTTGGTTCCTTTATCAAATTTGGTAGTAGAATAATGACTGACGGATATCGAAAAAATGTAGGTGTTGTTGTTTTTAATGACCAAAATAGAGTATTGGTTTGTGCGCGTGCCGACAAAAAAGAAGATTGCTGGCAATTTCCTCAGGGCGGAATTGAAGACGGTGAAGACATAATTGACGCCGCTTTAAGAGAGCTTAAAGAAGAAACAGGTATAATCTCGGTGGAAACAGTATATGTTTTACCTGATACTTTGCGATATGAATTTCCAAAACAATTGAGAGAAAAGCGCAAAGCTTTGGGTTGGAATGAAATCGGGCAAGAACAGCATTGGGTATTGTTGCGTTTTTTGGGCTGCGAAGATGAAATAAATTTTGCAACCAATCCTCAAGAAGTGGAATTTAGGGCATTTAAATGGGTTGATATTGATGAAGCAGTAGAAAACATCATTAGTTTTAAAAAAGATGTCTATAGGTCTGTGGCTAAAGCTTTTGCTCCATATTTAAAAAATCATACTTAATCAAAGAAAGATGCTACCTCATGACAAATAAATTTAAAAAAGAACGAAGTTTGGTTTTGGCGGCCGCAAAATGCGGTATTACCGGAAATATTAAATTATCATCAAGGCAAAAAAAATATGTAAAAAACCTTTTGTTGTTTGCCTTAATGAACGCTTCTAGTAATGAAACGGTTACAAATAAAAATTTTATTAAACTGGTAAATAAACTGTTTAAGGGCTTTTTGCTTAAAATCATAAAACAAAGCTTGGATGATGACGATGACGAGGACTGGGACGAGGCTATTGAAGTTGAGCTTAATCGAATCATGGCCGACAAGGCGTTGCTTAAAAATATGGAAGAAGTTCTTACACCGGAAAACATTCAAAGCTTTCTTAAAAACAGCACTAACGGTATTTCACAAAAAGATCTGGTAAAACGGCTGATGGCTTTGCGCGAAGCCAAGGCTAACTACCGCGAAACTCCCAAAGAACGCGACAAACGCCAACGTAATATTAAAGAGTATGAGCTCTCTAAAGTTCGCCAACGCATGATGGAACATGAGCGTGGAAACCGCGAAAGATAATAATTTTTGTCAAACCATTGAGGGAATGGTTACATCCGGCGCGCGTAAATATAACGGCTTGGGAAAATTGAGTTTTTTGGCGGCCAGCATTTGTTTGCCGGCGGTAGATAATGTTTCTATCGGCAGATTATCAAACATTTTTACCGTATGAATATTAAGCCCGCTCGGAGTACTTAAAAATCTTTCTACCCCATCACCGGCAAGAGATACCACGCCTCCTTTAAGAAGCGATATTATGTCATCTCGCATAAGAGCTTGCGGTTCGGTTGTTTTTTGCATATGCTTATCAAAAATTTGAATATAAAAATCTTCACGTCTGGTTTCTATAATTACAGCATTGCTTTCGGCTATATCGTTATCAGAAAAAGTCATTTTATAGGCATCAAAAGCCGAAACGCCTATAACTTTAAGTAATGGACACGCCAAATTAAAAACTTTGGCCGCCGAAATTGACGATCTTACTCCAGTAAAAGAGCCGGGGCCAACACAAACAAACAAAGCTCCTAAATCAGCAAACTCTATCTTTGCCAAAGCCAGCATTCTTTTTATTTGCGGGAGCAACACCTCCGCCTGACCAAATTCCATCGTCTGTGAAAAAAGAGATATCGTTTGCTCGTTTTTTTGCAATATAATGCTGCACGCCGCAGCGGTTGTATCAAAAGAAAGAGTATACATTTGTCCACTTATTTTATTTTATGGTTTGAATAATGTTTTTTATATAATAAAATCTATTAATAAACAATCGTTTTTTCAGTTATGGCAAAAATCATGGATACAACTTTATTGCAAAATATGTATGATGCGGCGCCGGAATTATGGTATGGAATCGGTGCGATTGCTTGTATTGCAATTTTAATTATTTTCTTTTTGGCTTTTAAAGTGCTAGTCTTGCGGCAAAAAAATTATTTTTTACGACGTGATCGCGAAAGATATGCCGAAACTTTGTATGCTTCTCATGACGGATATTTTGCTTTTATTTATCCGGATGACAAAGTTAATGATCCCAGAAAAACCTTAACTGAAAGATGCTCAAGAAGGTTGGCGGTTATTTTGAATTTGGAAAACGGCGTAAAATCAGATTTTAATGATGTTTTGAAAAATTTTTATAAAGACGATGTGAAAAAAATCAGTAAATATGTCGGTATGTTAAAAGAAGAAGGCGTGGCTTTCGAGGATTATTTTCTACTTAAAAATGCAAACAAATATATTCGTCTTGAAGGTGTTAGAATAAATGGTGCCGATGGAAATATTTATTGTGATATGATTTGGTTCAGAGATGTAAGCTTTACTACTAATCGCATAAAATCTTTGGAAGAAGATAAGGCAAATATTGAAAGGAAACTTTTGTTACAAGAAGATTTGCTTGACAATTTGCCTTTTGCCATATGGTTGAGAGATAATAATTTGGATATTATTTATCATAATAAAAAATTTAATGATTTTGCGGCCGACAAAACACAAGAAAACAGCATCGAAGATCATTGCGAAATTATGGGAACCAACGGAGAAAGCATCTCAAAAGCTTTGGCTGAGCGGGTACATAATACTAATAAACCGGGGAAAACATCTGCCAGTGTTGTGGTTAAAGGAAACCGAATTGCCATGGAAGCTTATGAAACACCTTTTTATGCCGAACAAAATCTTGAAAAAACTTATTCTGCCGGATGTCTGATTGATATTCACGATTTAGATTTGTTGCGACGTAATCTTAAACGACACCAAAATGCCCAATTGGAAATTCTTGGCTCTTTGGGAACGGCTTTTGCCGTATTTAATCAGGATATGGTACTAAATTTTTATAACCGTTCTTTTTTAGAGCTGTGGCATCTAGATAATATTTGGCTTGATCAAAAACCTTCTTATTCTTCTTTTTTAGATATTTTACGTGAGAATCGATTGCTTCCGGAAGTTCCGGATTATATGGCTTATAAAAAAGAAGAATTAACAGATTTTAGCAAAATTATCGAACCGATTAATGATTTACTCCACCTGCCAAATGGCAAAACTCTGCGAAGGATGAGAGCTCCTTACCCAATGGGGGGAATTGTTTTTGCTTATGAGGATATATCCGATAGATTAGCCGCAACTAGCGCCTATAATGCCTTGATGTCTGTTCAAAACGAAATGTTTAATAATTTGTTTGATGCTGTTTTGGTGTTTGGCGCAAACGGAAGGGTGCTATTTTTTAACGAGGCTTATTTAAAATTATGGAATGCCGATAAAAATTTTATGGCCAGTGAGCCTTCTTTTGATGAGGTGTTGGATAGTCAGCGTTCTTTTTTTGCTAAAGATGAGGATTGGGATAGCCTAAAGCAGGGAATCGGCGCAAATTTGTTAAACATGACTTCAAAAACCATGAGCTTGCAAAGAGGTAAAGAAAATTTGCAAATTGCCGTGGCTAATCTGTCTGACGGATCGTTGATGATTACTTACAAAAAAATTGACGGAGCTGTTAATTGACAGAGACAATGTTTTATGAAAAGATGTCGTTAATAAGTAATTTATAAAGTGAGGAACGAATATGGCTGAAGATGATAATTCTTCGAATATTGAATGGGAACAAAAAAAAGGAGAATCCGGCAAAACTCATCTTTCGCGCAGAATTGATTTGCAAAAGGCTATAACTTCGGAAGCCAAGGATCGTAATAATTTTAAGGTAACGGCAAAACAAATAAAAAACTTATCGCCTAACTTAAAAAGACTTAAAACTAAAATAAGAGATGTCTATAACGATGAGGATGAGGATGAAGAAGATGAAATAGTTTTTAATTTTGATATATCCTTGGAAGCTGATAATTCCTCTTTGATGTCGGCACTTAAGGACGAAGAAAAAAGCAAACTCCAGGTTAATAAAACTTTAGAAAACCAAAAAATGCAACAAACCGCTGGAAAAATGGAAGCCATAATAATGGCTGATAAGATGTCTAAGCAACTTGGTCTTAAAGGCATAAAGCAAAAAATCGTCAATAATAATATTCAAGATGTTGCTCAAAACTCTCAAACTTTTGACAACGCCTTAAAACAAAATATTGCCGCTAAAACCAAATTAAAAACCAAAGGTTTGTCGGCTAAAGATACCGCCAATATGGTTAAGGGTTTGCGCAAAATAAGACAGGCTTCTTTACTGTCTGAAAAAAAGCAAGAACATGTTTTGAAGAATACTTCTATGGAAGAATTGCTCAGGCTAGGCCGAAGCAATGATGAGCAAAAAAATGCCGAAATTATTTTGGAAAAATCAGGCCGAAAAGACAGAAAAAAAACCAGCAAAAAAGAAAAGGAACAGCAACAGAAAAAAATTCAAAATGCCATTAAAAAAGTCAAAGTCAGAGATTAGGATAATTTTTCCAGCAAAGATTTGTAAGAGGTGCTGATAATTTTAAATTTTTCTTCGGCGTTTTTGTCATTAATGTTTATATCAGGATGATATTTTTTGACGGCTTTTTTGTAGGCTTTTTTAAGCTCGGAAACGCTTAAATCTTCTACTTCCAATTCCATAATTTTCAGCCCTTCTCTTTCCGCTCCTGTTAGGCGAATGCTCGGCGATGAACTATTTGGAATATCATTGAAAATATTATAGCCACCAGGAAAATCAAATCCGAATCCGTATTTTATGCGCGAAGAGAATCTAAAACGACGATTGATATCTTCTTCTTCATTTTCCATGGCCGGGTTTTCATAATAATTCCATTTGGCGTTATATTCTTGAACATGTTCCAAGCAAAACCAATAATATTCTTTGAGACGAGCATCTTTGGGCGCACGATATTCTCCGGCTTTGGTGCAACCAGGATAATCGCAACGATGCTCGCAATTATCGTTTTGCGGGGCAAAATATTTTTTTTGACGCTTGCTCTTTTTTATCATTTGCCTTTTTCTCTTAATAAAAACTGGCTGCAAAATAGCTCATTTAACTCTTGAGTGCAACAATTTATTTGTTATTGTATTACGGCAAAAATTATTTATACTTAAAGTGTTTTTATAAAATTTTGAGGTCTGTACGTAAAAATGCCCGAATTACCCGAGGTCGAAACCATAAAAAACGCGATTGCAAAAGGAATCGGCAATGCCATTATTTTGGATGTGATTATTCGTAATCCTAATTTGCGACAAAAAATCCCCGCTGATTTGCCTGATAAAATTCGCAATACAAAAATCAACAATTATCAGCGTTTGGCAAAATACATCATAATCAGCCTTGATAACGGAATGAGCCTGATTTGGCATATGGGAATGAGTGGAAAAATATCCCTGCTTGAGCAGAAACCTGACTGTTGGGAAAAACATGATCATGTGGTGATTGTGACAACAAACGGTGTTATTGTTTACAATGATCCCAGAAGATTTGGCTTGTTTACTTACTGCAAAACGGAGAAGCTTGTTCAAAACAGCTTGTTTAAGCACTGCGGCATAGATCCTTTCGGGATAAAACTTTCGGCCGAATATTTGTTTGAAAAGCTACAGAAAAAGAAAAAAACGCCCATAAAAATTGCCTTGCTTGACCAGAGTATAATCGCTGGAATCGGAAATATTTATGCTTCGGAAATTTTATATGAGGCAAGAATATCCCCTTTGCGTTTTACCGCAAACGTCAGTAAGGCGGAATGTGTCTGTTTGATTGAAAAAACCAAACTTGTTTTGCAAAAAGCAATTAAAGCCGGTGGATCAACCTTGCGTGATTATAAAAAACCTGACGGAAGCTTAGGCTATTTTCAGAATCAACATTGCGTTTATAACAAAACCGGACAACGTTGCCCTGATTGTATTTGCAATATTGATAAAACCGGTGGTATAAAGAAGATTGTTCAGGGCGGAAGGTCAACCTTTTATTGTGAAAGTTTACAAAAATGAAAAAATTGCTTTTTATATTTTCGGTGTTGTTTTTGATGGTGTGCTTTAATTTGCAGGCAAACGCCGCTTTTGTTGAAGGATTGGAAGATATTCCCTTACCTGAGGGCTTGTCTCAAGTCGAAAATGGAAATTTGAGCTTTGGCAATGAAGAAATTCGGCTGATTGAGGCTTATCTTACTTCTCCTGAGTTGATGTTTAAGCAAGTGGCTAATTTCTATGAAGAAACCCTGCCCCAGATGGGATGGCAAATTAAGCGGCAACGCAAAGGAAAAATTTTGTTTGAACGTGAGGGCGAGACTCTTGAAATAAGTAAAGAATCCTCAAATCCCTTAATCGTAAGACTGACCGTTAAAAGCAAACTCTAGAGCTTGAGGTGTATGTGATGGAAGAAAATAATACTATTTTAACCGAAATTGACGGCAATGTTGGTATCATTACGTTGAACCGCCCCGAAGATATGAATGCGGTTAATCTTGAGATGCTTAATGAAATTGCCTATCAAGTGCAAACTTGGGAATACGATGATGTTATACGCTGCATAATAATCAAAGGCACAGACAAAGTCTTTGCCGCAGGAATCGATGTAAAAGCTTTGAGCTATGAAGTTTCACAACAAAGTTTGGCCTTAAAAGCTTGGCAAGACGAATTTAACAAAATTACCAATTGTAGCAAACCAATTATTGTGGCCGTTGCTGGGTATGCCTTGGGTTTGGGATGTGATTTGGCCTTGGCCGGAGATATTGTTTTGGCTGCAGAATCGGCTGAGATAGGATATCCTGAACTTTCTATTGGAATTATTCCTTCTTTTGGTGGATGTTCCAGATTAATGCATCGAATCGGTAAAGCTAAAGCTATGGAGATGATCTTAACCGGCAAAGCAATGAGTGCTGAAGAAGCTTGTCTAAGTGGTCTTATCAGCAGGGTTGTCCCTTTGCAAGATTTGTTTGATGAAGCTTTGCGTGTGGCTAACAGAATCGTTTCTTTGCCTTATCAAGCGGTATTGCAGGCAAAAGAGACTCTGAAACAAGTGGAAAATATGAATATTAAAAACGGTATGGAATTGGAACTAAAAAGTTGTCGTTTGAGCATGAACACCCCGGAATTTAGAGATATTTTGGCCAATTTTAAATAAAAAGCTTGAAGAATCGGCTTTTGAGGTAAAATTGTTGTTGACTTATCGGGGTGTTCAAGTTTATAAAACAGTAACATTAAAAAAATCGGAATAACTTTTAGATTGAAATGGAATAAGAAAAATGGCCAATCATAAATCTGCAAAAAGCAGAATCGTAAGAAACAATAAGAGAGCTCTTATCAACGGTGCTCGCAGAAGCAGAGTACGTACTTTTGTTAAAAAAGTTGAGGCTGCTATCGCCGCCGGTGATAAAGAGCAGGCTAATGCCGCTTTTAAGACTGCCGAATCTGAGTTGATGCGTGCCGTAAGAAAAGGTGTTTTCAAACTTAATACCGCTGCTCGCAAAGTTTCGCGCCTATCGCAAAAAATTAAAGCTTTGCAATAAGGCTTTATTTTCTATTTTTAGTTAGACAAGCCGAGCCCCTTTCGGGGTGTCTCGGCTTGTGTCGTTTTTGCTTAAAGTCGGCAGAATCCGTCCGACTCCTTTAAAAACACCTGTCAAGAAATTTAATTTGTATGTTCGGTAAAAGTTCTGTTGTATTTATTTTTTTTTGCAATAATATCCGAATCACTTTGTTAGAAAATTTTGAAAATTGTTTTGAAATTTTGGAATCTAAAAAAGGGACAGTACCGTCGGTAGTATCAGAATCACTTTGTTAGAAAAATTTGAAAATTATTTTTGAAGTTTTTAGAATCTAAAAGGGACAGTACAGTCTATTTATTTAGGTGTCAGTTTGTTTTGGTGTTATGTAATAGGGGAAAATTATTACAAAACGATAATGTTATCGGTCTAAGAACTGCAGCGCTTTCATTTTTGAATAGTCAGCTGTCTAGATAAGACATTAAAAGTAATACAAGAAACCTTAACCAGCTGATGTAGGGGTTTAATTTTAAGAAATAGATTGGGGAGTAAAAATGACCGAAGAGGTACTTGCTGATGAAGCATCGGTTTTAGAACAATGGGGGCAAATTTGCGAACAATTGAAAACAGAAATCGGCGATACAGCTTTTGACAGCTGGCTTAAGCCTTTGAGTGTTGGCTCTTTTAATAACGGTGTAATGAATATCTGTGTGCCGACACGCTTTATGCGAAATTGGGTTATCACCAATTATAGTGATAGAATTCACAAAATTTGGCAAAAAAAGAATCCGCAGATTCAAAATATTAACTTTATAGTTCAGGCCGGACAAGAACCCGTTGTTTCCAGAGGGCTGTGCAACCCTACTTGTCGTTCTTTATTAAAAAAAATCAGCTCTTCTCCAATGCCGCAAAATATTTATCAATCAGGTATTGCCTCGATTGCGGCAAATGCTAATGAAGGCTCACTTAATGACTCTTTATCGGTTCCTTTGAACCCGCAATATACTTTTGATAATTTTGTTGTGGGTAAAACTAATGAATTTGCTTATGCTGCAGCTCGCAAAGTTGCGGAATCACGGAATATTTCTTTTAATCCGTTGTTCTTATATTCGGGTGTCGGGTTGGGTAAAACTCACTTAATGCACGCTATTGCCTGGCATATAAAACAACAAGATCCCAGCCGCAATATCGTTTACCTTTCGGCAGAAAAATTTATGTATAAATTTGTACGGGCTTTGCGCTATAAAGACACCACCGCCTTCAAAGAGCAATTCCGCTCGGTTGATGTGTTGATGGTTGATGACGTGCAATTTATGGGCGGAAAAGACACCACTCAGGAAGAGTTCTTTTATACCTTTAATTCCTTGATCGAAGAAGGACGGCAAATCATTATTTCGGCTGATAAATCACCTGCTGATTTGGAAGGAATCGAGGCTCGCCTTAAATCTCGTTTGGGCTGTGGTTTGGTGGCCGATATTCACCCGACCGACTTTGACTTGAGAATGGGAATCTTAAACAGCAAAGCAAAACAATTAGGTCTTGATTTGCCGCAAAAAGTGGCTGAGTTTTTGGCAACCAAAATTACTTCTAATATTCGTGAATTGGAGGGCGCTTTACGCAGAGTTATTGCTCACTCTCAGCTTTTGAGCAATCACGAAATTACTCTTGATATGACTCAAGATATCTTGAAAGATATGCTGCGTTCTTTTGACAAACGCACTACTATTGATGAGATTCAAAAGAAAGTAGCTGAGCATTTTAATATCTCGGTTAAAGAGATGCAATCCTCTCGCCGCGCCAGAACCGTTGCCAGACCTCGTCAAATTGCAATGTATTTGGCCAAGCAACTGACCTCGCGTTCTTTGCCCGAGATTGGCCGCAAGTTTGACCGAGACCATACTACCGTTATGCACGCCGTACGCAAGGTGGAAGAACTTATTATGGAAGATGTTTCTTTGGCCGAAAATGTTGAGACCTTGAGAAGGATGTTAGAGGCTTAAAATCTTCTTAAAAACCTGTTGACGACTTATTGTTTTGTCTTTTGATTTTGGCAGTTTGTGCTATCATTTTGGCAATATTAACAATAAGTCGTTTTTTTTATGGATTAAAGATATGAGATTTACTATTGAGCGCGCTAATTTACTTAAAACATTGAGCCATGTGCAGAGCATCGTTGAAAAAAGAAACACTATTCCGGTGCTTTCCAATGTGAGAATCGAGGCTTTGGGGGACGGTATAAGCTTTAAGGCCACGGACATGGATACCGAAATTACTGAAATGGCCGATGCTAAAATTACTGAGACCGGTGCTACAACCGCTCCGGCACATATGCTGTATGATATTGTTCGCAAACTTTCTGACGGTTCGCAGGTTGAGCTTATATTTCCTGATGATAAAGGTCAGCTGACGATATCTTCCGGCAGATCAAAATTTTCGCTTTCAACCATCGGTGTAGAAGATTTTCCGGTAATTTCGGGAGATAAATTGCCAACCTCTTTTGTTATGGCCAAAGACGAACTGAAAGACGTTATTGATCGTACACAATTTGCCGTTTCTACAGAGGAGACAAGATATTATCTTAACGGGCTTTATGTCCATGCCAAAAAAGACGGCGCCTCTGAAGTATTGCGAGTTGTTGCAACCGACGGACATAGGCTTGCTTGTGTGGAATCTCCGCTACCCAAAGGAGCCGAAAATCTTAAAGGTGTTATTATTCCCCGCAAAACAGTCGCCGAGATAAGAAAACTTTTGGATGATAACGCGGTTGAAAATGTTATAATTGAAATATCCGAAAATAAAGTGCGTTTCTCGATTACCGATATTACTTTGACCTCAAAACTTATTGACGGAACATATCCTGATTATGAGCGTGTTATTCCAACCGACAATGACAAATCTTTGGAGCTAAAAGTTAAGGATTTGGCGGCTGCAGTTGACCGTGTTTCGGTTGTGGCAGAAAGGACCAGAGCCATTAAGATGCTCACTCATCCAAACAAAGTAACCATTGTTACATCAAGCCCTGATTTGGGAAGCGCCTCAGAAGATTTGGAGGCAAAATATGACAGCGATGCTTTGGAAATCGGCTATAATTTCCGTTATTTGCTTGATATATTGGCTGAGGTTAAAGGAGATGTTGTGCGTATATCTTTTGCCGATGCTTCATCACCATCGGTTATCAATGATATGTCTGATACCAGCGCTATTTATGTTTTGATGCCAATGAGAGTTTAGATGGATAGTCTTGCTTGCAATTTGGCTAATTTGACAGTTTTAAAGTCAGGTGTCGAGCGCCTGACTTTAACTGATTTTAGGAATTATGCAAATTTGCGGATTAGAGCTGAAATTGCACCCATCGTTGTCTATGGCGAAAACGGAAGCGGCAAAACCAATATTCTGGAAGCTATTTCTTTTCTCACCCCAGGACGTGGTCTAAGAGGAGCACGGCTTAATGATATTAAGCGGTTTATTCCGCAAGTAAATTATGAAAACTCTGTTTCTTTTGTGTCGCCTTTGAGCTGGGCGGTAGCCGCTGAAATTTGCAACAACGGTGATGTTTTTAATATTGCAACAGCGGTTGAAAAAAACTTAAAAGAGCTTGATGATGCTGATGAATATCGCTCTTTTGAAAGAAGAATTGTCAAAATTGACGGTAACAAAGCATCATCTCAGGCTGATTTGGGACGTTATTTTTCAGCGGTTTGGATTACGCCGCAGATGGACAGAATGTTTAGGGGCGGAAGCCAACCAAGGCGCGCTTTTTTGGACAGACTTGTATATGCTTTTGATACGGAACATGCCAAAAGGATTTCGGCTTTTGAGCATTTATACCGCGAATGGTATAAATTGATTAAAGACGCCAGAAAAGATTCTCGATGGCTTGCCTCTTTAGAAGAAGAAATGGCAACTACCGGTGTTGCTATTGCGGCGGCCAGAAGAGAACAAGTCGCCAGATTAAATGCTTTTATTGAAAATGAACCTGATGATGTGTTTCCTTCAGTTATGCTTGAGCTTGACGGTATTGTTGAGAAAAGTTTGGACACAAAAGCGGCTGTCGAGGTTGAGGAAGAATACCGCAATCTGCTTTTGAAACAACGGTATTGTGTGATGAATAATGATACTCCTGACGGAGTTAACCGTACCGACTTTAAGGTGTTTTTTAAGAAAAAGGGAATGCCGGCGGAATTGTGCTCGACAGGAGAACAGAAATCTTTGTTAATCAGCATAATTTTGGCTCAAACAAAATGCCAAACTTTATACAAGGGTTTTGCTCCGGTGCTGCTATTGGATGAGGTAGCCGCCCATCTTGATGATAACAAAAAAGAGGCTCTTATATCTAAAATTAGAGATTTGAATATTCAGGCCTGGATTACCACCACTAATCCAGATATTTTCGCGTCTTTGCGTTCAAGGGCTCAGTTTTTCAAAATTAAAAACAACCAAATTTTTGAAGACTGATTCTTTTGGCGATTCGGAAAAACATTTTAGCTTTTGTTTTAAATTTTTTTATCGGACTCAAAACGAATCCGGACAAGCTTTTGCAGCGAATCGCCGATTTTGTTGAAGGGAATCGGTAATTTTTTGTTAAACTTTTTTGCTTAGCCTTACCCTAAGTATTGATTCGTACTGTTTTTTAGCAGGAAATCTTTAAGTATAAAAACGGAGACTATTTTATCGTGCGCGACGACAAAAAATATCAACATTTTATATTAACTGCTTTATTTGCGGTTTTGTTTATTTTGTTCAATCCTCAAAATTCTGAGGCACAAACGATTAAGGATGTTGGGACAGATGAAACTGTAGATGATTTAATAATAGCCTCCGGTGAAACTTATGATACAATGAATGTTAATGACGGCGGTATAGCTAATACCACGACCGTAAATTCCGGCGGTACAGTAAATGTTAACAGCGGAGGCACAACCTATACAACTACGGTTAATGAAGGCGGCACGCTTAATGTCTCGGGCGGCACGGCTAATAACACTACGATTAATAACGGCGGAGAAATGACTGTTTCCGGCGCTGGAACTGCCGAAGGAATAACCGCAAACGGAGCGGTTACCATTACAGCTGACGGAGCGACCATTAATAATGCCTCTTTGCAAGGAACTGATGTTGACAACCCTGCTTCAATAACTTTGAATAATTCATCCACCGCTGCTGGTGTTACTTTGAAAAATTTTGGTGAAATGACCGTTAACAGCGGAAACACCGCCAATACAACTACGGTTAATGAAGGCGGCACGCTTAATGTCTCGGGCGGTACAGCCAATAACACTACGATTAATAACGGCGGAGAAATAAATGCTACAACCGCAGGATCTACTGTTAGCGGTGTAACAGTTAATGATGGCGGAAGTTTTAATTTTACAACAGATATAAGCGTGAGTGATTTTAACGGAAGCGACACTACTTCAATTGCAGATAATGTTGCCACGGGATTTAATGTTACAGAAGGCTCAACTTTAACAGCAACCAATGGTGGAACAATTACTTCATCTGCTGTAAGCGGCGGAACCGTGACTGTTGAAAGTGGCGGAACCATTACCGAAACAGTTATCGGAGATAACGGCACTTTGGTTGCGACCGAGAGCGGGGCTACTGTCGGAGAGGGTGTAAATATTGTTTCTGACACCGGAGGAAAATTCAATCTTTCTACAAATGCAACAGTTGAGGGCTTAACCTATAACGGACAGATTATTACCATTAATAATAACACTACAAATTCTGTTTTAATAGGCGAAGGATCCGTTTTAAGCGTTGATGCTAACGGTGTGGCTGATGATATCGTTGCTGATACCGGTGGTGTTTTGAATGTTAATAACGGAGGCTCCCTGACAAACTCTTCGGTTGAAAACGGCGGAGAAATGAATGTTAACGGCGGAAATGTCAATATCTTTTATGTTACCGGAGATGTAAATGCCTCAAATTCTGCAAGCTTATCTGACGGAACAATCTTAACCGGAGGAGTGCTTAATTTGGAAAGCGCTGCCGCCGTTGACGGAGTTAATATTGATACAAACGGTACTGTAAATGTCGGACAACAAGGATATGCTTATAATTCAACAGTTGCCGGAACTATGAATATTCAAAATAACGGAACCGCGGTTATTGCTGATGTAAATAACGGTGGCGAACTTAATGTTGAGGCCAATGGCAATGCTTATAGTATTGTTGTTAATGACGGAGGATCCTTAAATGCCGCCGCAACCGCAACTCTCGAAAATCTTACTGCAAACTCAGGTTCGGTATTGAATATTGAAAATGGTGCCTCAATTGCCGGAAATTTATCTCTTGATACTTCGGCAAATGCCTCTAATTCAACTTTTGATTTTTCTTCTCTATTGGCAGCAGATAATGACACTTTAACTTCTTTATCTTTGAACGGCGGGGTAAATGATGTTTTTAATGGTAATTTGGTAAACTTATCAGCTTTAGATAAAACTTTGAATCTTTCTAACGGTAATTACACTATTTCCAATACTACTACCGACGGGATGGTGCAAATCGGAGGATGGAATATTATTAATTTAACCAACGGTACATTCCGTTTGGGGTCTGATGTCGACATGAACGGAACAGAACAAAACTTTATTATTAACAGCAACGCGACACTTGATGTCTCTGGAACTTTGGATAACGTTTTGAGTGTTACTTTGGACGGAAATGTAGTCAATAACGGTACGATTGATTTTACATCTCAAACAAACGCAAGCACTCAAGATGAATTTCATATTACCGGAGATTATACCGGAAACGGCGGAGAAATGATTATTGATGTAAATCCGACGGGCAATGCGGCTGATAAACTTGTTGTGGACGGAAATGTCTATGGAACAACAAATGTTTATCTTAAAAGCTCTTCGCAGGGAGTGCCAGGAGGTAATATCTTGTTTGCAGAAGCAGGCTCTGGTAATGAAGATGCTTTTGATATTTGGCGTGTTGAGGGGTCGCCTTATTCTTGGGATACATTATTTGAAAATAATAAATGGTATGGATATGTCACAGACGGCGATACTCCGAAAATTGTGCCGGAAGTTGCCGCTTATTATGGATTAATTGATAATATGTTTATGCAAACGGCAAGTTTGGGAACTAATTTGCGAAATAATATTGCTGAAAATGAATTTAGCAAAGTTCCTTGTAACGGGCCTAGAAACTTTAAATACGCCAATCGAGTCTGCCGCAGCAGCCGGCCAATCTTTACCGGCTGGGCAGCTCCGGTGTATAGCGCGGCAACCGTTGAATCACCTTATAAATATGATGGCGATATCTCCGGAGTGGATGCCGGTTTGGATCTTATCGGCGACGGATATACCAAGTTTGGTGTTTTGGGATCATACCGTCACGGTAAATATACTTATGACGAAAACGGTGATTCATATATCATAACTGGTGAAGCCGAAACCTCTATTGATAGCTATCTTGCCGGTGCTTATATTCGTCATGACAGCTCTAATTGGTCTATTGTGGGCGCTGTTTATGCCGGAATACTTGACGCCGACATATCTACCAATGACGGCGTAAGCGCCGATACTTCCGGATTGACCTATGGCGCAACCGTTGATGTTAATTATATCTATCAAAACATAAACGGCTTCCGTATTGAGCCGGGGGTTAGAATTTCTTATGTCGCGGTTTCGATTGACGAGGTTGAGGACAACGCCGGAAAAACTAGGGAATTTGACGATAGCAGCCGTAGCGAGATAGAAGCAGGTGTTAAATTTGCCAAACGTTGGGATTTTGATGATACCAAAGCTGAAATTTTTGCCAGACCTGCTCTTGTTCAGACCATAAACAGCGGCAGCGATTTTGAATTGCTTGAAGAACGTTTTGTTGAAGCTACAGATGACAGAACTCTGGTTAAACTTGAGGCTGGTTTGTCGTTTGACATGATTGACAACTGGAGTGCGGCTATTGCAGGTTCGTACACCTTTGGTGATGATTATCAAAACACCACCGCTTCTTTGAATTTGCGATATAATTTTTAAGAAACAATATAGCCGTCTGATTGCATCTTAAACAGTTCGGCATAGCGGCCTTTCTTGCGTAATAGCCCAAGATGCGTCCCCTCTTCTATGATTTGTCCGTTTTCAAGTACAATAATGCGATCCATTTCGCGCAAGGTGGAAAGACGATGCGCAATGGCTATAACCGTTTTGTTTTGCATCAGATTTTTAAGCGATGATTGAATATATCTTTCGCTCTCGGAATCAAGGGATGATGTTGCTTCGTCAAAAATGAGAATCGGTGCATTCTTTAAAATAGCTCGGGCGATGGCTATGCGTTGACGCTCGCCGCCTGACAAGATAACCCCTCTGTCGCCCACTTTGGCGTTATATCTATCGGGAATCTTGTCAATAAATTTATCGGCGGAGGCCGATTGAGCCGCTTGCGCAATTTCGGCATCTGAGGCATCGGTTTTGCCATAGCGGATATTTTCGGCCAAGCTGCGGTTGAACAAACAAACATCCTGCGGAATAACCGAGATATGTTTATGCAGCGAATCTTGCGTTATGTTCCGAATATCCACTCCGTTAATCTTGATGGCGCCTGAGGTAACATCAAAATAACGATCTATCAGTTTAATCAAGGTCGATTTGCCGGCCCCTGATGAGCCGACAATACCTACTTTCTCGCCGGCTTTTATTTTGAGATTAAAGTTTTTGAAGATTTTTTGTTTGTGATTATATGAAAAATCAACATCCTCAAAAACAACTGATGCTTTTTTGGTTTTGAACTCTATGGCTTGCGGAGAATCAACAATCTCGGGCTCTATAGACAACGTATCAAGCGCCGAATTTATCTGGCCGATAGTACGCGACATATTGTTAAAAGCCCAGTTAATGCTGAATATCATCCAAGAAAGATTGTTAAATGTCGTCAAAATAAAAATAAATTCGGTAACGCTTATACGTTTATAGTATAACAGGCTTATACTTAACAACATAAAAAATGTTGCCGAAATCAATGAGATAGAGTGAAGCACAAGATTAATCAGCGTTTTTTGTTTTTGCTCGGTGGTTTCGGTATGACGCCAGCGACGCAAATTTTTTAGCAAATTCATGCGCTCATACTTATAGTTGGCAAAGCTTTTTATCTCGGAATAGTTGGCTATCGAATCGACTATCATGGCGTTGGCCTGGCTTTGCTCGGTTGAGGTCTTACGCGAAAGCTCTGCCCGATATGAACCCAAAATTTTGCCCAAAAAGACAATAATCACCATCCAAATTATTATGCTTAGGCTCAAAATCCAATCCATGCAGGACAAAATAACCAAATTAATCAGCAAAAAGACAACCTCAAACATAATGTTGCCCGATTGCATCAAAAACTCTACCACACCGCTTTGCAACTGGTTGAATTTATTGGATATGTTGCCGGCCATTTCATTGGTAAAATAGGATATCGAATGCTTGTTGACATAGGCAAACACGTTTTTAATAATTACTGACCGCAAATGAGGTACTAATCGGTTGCCAAACCACATGCTTAGGGCTTGAAAGACCATACCGCCCAATTCAAGCGCACAATAAACCACAACAACAAAAAACAGATAGCGCCAATATTCCGGCGAGGGCTTCTCCGATGCGGCAAAATCAAATAATTTGGCCATATACCAAATGCCGTATTGGAATAACAAACGGGCAATAATCGCAAAAAATATTATTAAGAAAAGGATTAGCTTAAATTCTCTAAGATAGCTCCAAATAAATTTAGACGCAGTTTTTTGCATAATTCATTAACCTAAAATTGACAGATTGTTGTTATTATAATACTATTAATTAAAGTTTGGCAATATTAGAAAGTTGATAGGTTATGGAAACACAGTATTATACTTTGATTGAAAGACAAGATTTCTTTGAAATTATTGAAAATAAATACGGCGAATTGGCTATCTTTATTGATGCCAGAGACGGGTTGCCCAATGAGCCGGTTTTGCAATTTGACGGCAAACAAACCGCGTTGCTCAAAAGAGATGCCCACTTGGCAGTTAAGCTTGACAATATTAACGAAGAAACGGTTGAACCTTTGGCCGAGGCCGAGTTTGTCATGATTGTTGAACTTAAAGGCAAAATGGTTGAGAGAGTATACGGTGTGCCGGTGGAAAATGTTGAAGAAATTGTCTTTGAAGGACGGCAGACAAGAGCCGATGAGTTGGTTAAGGCCAAGAATCGTGATGAATTGTTGAAAAGCTTCGGTGCCGTTAAAATTTGGAAAAGCGGCGAAAGAAACGTTAAGTAAGCGAGGGAAAAATGATTGGCTTGGTTTTGGTTACCCACGGTAATCTGGCAAATGAATTTATCTCGGCGATGCAGCATGTGGTCGGCAAACAAGAACAAGTGCAAAGTGTTTGCATCGGGCCGGAGGACGATATGGAAATGCGCCGTAATGAAATATTGGATAAAGTGAGCGAAGTTAACTCCGGCGATGGAGTGGTGTTGTTAACCGATATGTTCGGCGGGACGCCTTCTAACTTGGCGTTGTCGGTTATGGACAGAGCAAATGTTGAGATTTTGGCCGGTATAAATCTGCCGATGTTGATTAAAATTGCCTCGCTGCGCAAAGACAACGACATGAAAAAAACTGTTGAGGGCGCGCAGGAAGCCGGCAAAAAATATATTAATATCGCCTCGCAATTGTTGGGGAAATAAAATGGCGGAGAAACTTACCAAAGACTTGGAAATAAAAAATGTTAAAGGGTTACACGCCAGAGCTGCCGCCGCTTTTGTGAAAACGGTTGAGCCTTTTGATGCGACAGTTGAGGTGGAGCGCATAGGCCAGATTGTCAGCGGATCTTCAATCATGGGGTTGATGATGCTGGCGGCATCCAAAGGTACAACTATTAAGGTATCGACCTCAGGCAAACAGGCCAAAGAAGTTTTGGATGCTTTGGAAAAGCTGATTGATAACAAATTCGGAGAAGAATAGTTGCCAACAAAGACTCCGCGCAATAAAACATTGTCATTGACCGCCAAAGAAGCTAGTGTTTTGGCCTTGCGAAGTGTCAGATTGCAAACAAAATCTCTCTTAGATGATGTGTCGGATCGGGTTATTTGGCAAGATGCTATGAAAGCTTTGGACTTGTTGCCTGATAAATGCGTGGATTTGATGATTGTTGACCCGCCGTATAATCTGACCAAAAATTTCAGCACTTCTATTTTTAAGGAAATGAATGCCGACGACTATTCCAAATGGCTGGATAAATGGCTTAAAAAAACTTGCCGAATCCTAAAAGACAATGCATCGGTTTATATTTGCGCGGACTGGAAAACATCTATTGTCATTCCTTATGTGGCAACAAAATATTTCATCTTGCAAAACCGTATTTCTTGGGAGCGGGAAAAAGGACGCGGCGCCAAGAATAACTGGAAAAACTGCCTTGAGGATATTTGGTTTTTTACCAAAGGCAAAGATTATACATTTAATTTGAATAAGGTAAAAATCTTGCGGCCGGTGTTGGCTCCGTATCGTGATGATAATAAACAACCCAAAGACTGGTTTGAAAAAGACGATCAAAAGTTTAGGCTTACCCATCCGTCAAATATTTGGACCGATATTTCGGTGCCGTTTTGGTCGATGAGCGAAAACACTGTTCACCCCACGCAAAAACCGGAAAAACTTATTGCTAAGCTCGTTTTGGCTTCGTCAAACGAAAATGACGTGGTGTTTGATCCTTTTTTGGGCTCGGGTACCACCGCGGTGGTGGCCAAAAAATTAAATCGTCATTTTATCGGAATTGAAAAAGAAAAAGAATATGCCGCTTTGGCTATAAAACGCCTGGATATGGCTGATGACAATCCACAAATTCAGGGGTTTGAGAACGGAGTGTTTAAGCCTCGCAATATGTAGGCATAATGGCTAGGTTGTTTTGATTTTTTGAGCTCTTACTTCTTTTAGTGTCGGACTTTTGTTTAATATTTTAAGGAGTAAGCAAATATGTGTAAAAATCCTAAAAACAGTTCTAAAACCGAAAAATTGTCGGCGGCATCTAACAACGAACAGACTTCAAAATCTACCAAGCCGGCAAATGAATCCACCAATAACACCACTAAGAAATCGTCTTCTTCGGGTTGTGGTTGTAACAAATACTAATTATTAAAAATCTCTTTTCCCCCTGCCAAAATGTTGACAGGGGGAATGTTTGTGTGGACTTAAAGCATAAAACAATTATATTATTGGATATTATTGTTTGCGGAGAAATATTAAAATGAAAAAATATTTGCTTTTATTGGCTATTGTTTTGTTTTGCGGACAAGCAAAAGCTCAATCGGCCGAAAATATCCAAAAAATTGAAGATTACCTCAATAATATTAAAAGTATGGAAGCAACATTTGTCCAGATGGCCTCAAACGGTGCAACCGCCGAGGGACGCTTGTTTATTGAAAAGCCCAACAAAATTCGGATGGAATATGCCGAGCCGACCAATGTTTTGATTGTTGGCGATGGAGATTTTATTGTTTATAACGATTTAGATTTAGACCAAGTGACACATATTGACTATGACGATATTCCGGCATCATTGATACTTTCAAACAAAGTCAAGATCGACGGCAAAAAGCTTAAAGTGATTGATTTTTACCAAGATTCCGGCTCAACCTCTATCACTTTGGACTATGCGGAAAAAGGCGATATTGGGCCGATCACGCTGGTATTTGCCAACAACCCGATGGAGCTAAAACAATGGAAAATCGTTGATCCGCAAAGTGTTGAGGTTACGGTATCGTTGTATGATGCCAAAAAAGACATTGAAATTGACGAGGATGTGTTTAAGTTCAAAAACAAAAAGAACAGCTCGCGCAACTTTAAGAAAAAAAATTGATAAATGAACTCTTTTAAGCTTGTAACTTGGAATGTAAATTCTATCAGAATCCGCCTTGATTTATTAAAAAAACTGGCTGATGAGCAGACTCCTGACATCATCTGTCTGCAAGAGGTTAAGGCAAAAGAAGAAGATTTTCCGTTTGATGCTATTAAAGCTTTGGGTTTTGAGCATATTGCGCTTTACGGTATGGCAGGCTATAACGGAGTGGCAATCTTGTCTAAGGCGCCGCTTAAAGATATTGCCAAGGTAGACTGGGTGGGAAAACATGATGCCCGGCACATCAGGGCAAAAGTTTTTGACGATATTGAAATTAATAATATCTATATTCCGGCAGGTGGTGATGTGCCTGATCCGATTGTTAATCTGGCGTTTGCGCACAAACTGTGTTTTATGGACGATATCAGCGAATATTTGGAACAACACAAGGATACCTTGCTCCAAGGAAAAATGTTATTTTGCGGCGATTTTAACGTGGCTCCAAGTGAAAACGATGTGTGGAATCACAAACAACTTTTAAAAATCGTTTCGCACACACCAATAGAGGTGGAGCGGCTGACAAGATTGTTTAAATCGCTTGATTTTGTGGATGCGGTGCGCAAATTTTATCCTGAGCCGCAAAAGGTGTTTTCGTGGTGGAGTTATCGCAACCCCAACTGGCAAACCAACAACAAAGGACGGCGTTTGGACCATGTGTGGGTGAGCCAAAGTTTAAGCGAGCGGGTGAAGAAAGCTGAAATCTTAAAAGATTTTCGTTCAACCGAACGCCCATCAGATCATGTGCCGGTGGTGGTGGAGATATGTCTTTGATTTGCAAAAAACGGCTCTTAAATAACTTAAGAGCCGTTTTTGCTGAAAGTATTATTGCTTATTTGCCAAGCTGAGCCGCAACCTCGGAAGCAAAATCTTCTTCCTTCTTTTGCAAGCCTTCGCCAAGTTTGAAACGAACATAATCAACCAATTTAATATCTGTCCCAAGCTCTTTTGCAGCATCGGCAATTACTTGTTTAACCTTTTTGTCAGGATCCATAATATAGGCCTGCTCTTCAAGAACAACCTCTTCATAGTATTTGCGAACACGGCCTTCAACCATCTTCTCAATGATGTTCTCGGGTTTGCCGGAAGCTTTGGCCTGCTCGGCAAAAATTGATTTCTCGTGCTCTACGGCTGCCGGATCAACTGAGGCAATATCCTTAAACAACGGTGCCGAGGCAGCAATGTGCATGGCAATGTGCTTGCCAAGCTCTTCTAATTTGGCTTTGTCAGCGGTTGATTCTACCGCAACCAATACACCGATTTTGCCAAGATTGTTGCCGCAAGAGTTGTGCAAATACGAGGCAACAACACCATTGTTTACCTGCAACATGGCGGCACGACGCAAATTCATGTTCTCGCCGATTTTGGCAATCAAGTCGGTCAGGCGCTCTTGAAAAGTTTTGTTGCATTTGGGGCAATGGAAAGTTTTCATATCGCAAACCTCGCCAGATGAAAGCAATGCAACTTTGGCAGCATCGGTAACATATTCTTGGAACAATTCGTTTTTGGCAACGAAGTCAGTCTCGGAGTTAACCTCTACAACGGCACCTTTATTGCCTTCTACACAAACCGAAACCAAACCCTCGGCAGCAATACGGCTGGCTTTTTTGGCAGCTGAGGCCAAGCCTTTTTTGCGCAACCAATCAACGGCTTCGTCCATGTTGCCGTTGGCTTCAACCAAGGCCTTTTTGCAATCTAACATGCCGGCGCCGGTTGATTCTCTTAATTCTTTTACTTTAGCGGCTGTAATCTCTGTCATCTTTTGTAAATCCTCTTGTCTTTGATTTTTTTTGGGCGGCGGCATAGTTAAAAGCTGATGCCGCCGTCTCTTGATATAAATATAAAACGGTTTGAAATAAGAAGAAAAATTATTCCTCTACAGTCTCGGCTTTTTCGGCTGCTTTTTTGGATGTTCTTTTCTTGGCAGCTTTGGGAGCCTCGGCTTTTTCTTCAACCATTTCTTCTACTTTTACGCCTTGAGCGGCAATTTGATCCTGCATTCCGTCCAAAACAGCGGCAGATATCATCTCTGAATAGAACTGAATGGCGCGGATGGCATCGTCGTTGCCGGGAACCGGCAAATCCACAGCCTCAGGATCTGAGTTGGTATCGCAAATGCCAATTACAGGAATACCAAGCTTTTTGGCCTCTTTGATGGCTAAAGCTTCTTTGCAGGTATCAATTACAAAAACCAAATCAGGTTGGCCGCCCATGTTCATGATGCCGCCAAGCTCTAATTGCAATTTCTCCTGCTCTTTTTTCATACCTTGAAGCTCTTTCTTGGTGTAGCCGGTCAAGTCGCCTTTCTCAAACATCTCGTTTAGTTTTACCAAACGAGTGATCGATTTGTGAACCGTTTTCCAGTTGGTCAACATGCCGCCAAGCCAACGCTGGTTGACATAGTATTGACCACAACGCTCGGCATTCTCTTTGATGATGTCTTGCGCCTGACGCTTGGTGGCTACAAACAAAACTTTGCCCCCTTGTGCCGCAATCTCTTTGGTTGTGGCCATGGCGGTATACAGCATGGGGTAAGTCTTTTGCAAATCAATGATATGAACATTGTCTTTTTTGCCATAAATGTAAGGAGCCATCTTCGGGTTCCAACGACGAGCGTGGTGACCAAAGTGTACGCCGGCTTCTATCATTTGGCGTAATGTAAATGTAGGAAGAGTCATTTTAATTTCCTTTTTCCGGTTAATCCTCCGCAAGCTCTGTGGTTGCAAATTGCAACACCGGAGTGAGGCTTAAGTCAGCCCCAATAACTTGCGTGTGAGTTTTTAAGAACACACCATGTGTTCTTTTCGCCAACCTTTTTATACATAAATTATTAAAATTGCAAGAGTTTTTTCATAGAAAAAAGAATTGTTGAATTGTGAAAGTTTGTGCTTGTGATTAAGACTCTTTTGTTTTATGTTAGCCCTTGAATTATAAAGCTTTGATAAGGATTGATATGTCTGATTTGTTTGATACCCAGCAAAATAGCACTAGTGATTATAGCGCCAACTCGATTGAAGTGTTGGAAGGCTTAGAGCCGGTTAGGCATCGGCCGGGTATGTATATCGGCGGAACCGATGAAACCGCCCTGCACCATTTGGTGGCTGAGATTTTGGACAACTCCATGGATGAGGCTGTGGCCGGTTTTGCCAACCATATCGATGTGATTATGCACGAGGATTATTCGGTCTCCATCATTGATAACGGGCGCGGCATTCCGGTTGATCCTCACCCCAAATATCCTAACAAATCGGCGCTGGAAGTTATTATGACAATGCTGCACTCGGGCGGAAAATTCGGCGGCGGAGCTTATAAAGTATCGGGTGGATTGCACGGTGTCGGTCTTTCGGTGGTTAATGCATTATCCGAAAAGTTGGTGGTGGAAATTGCCAGAGACAAAAAACTTTATCGCCAAGAGTATTCTAAAGGAATCCCTCAGACGCCTTTGCAATTAATCGGCAATGCCCCAAACCGCAGAGGTACTTCCATTACCTTTAGGCCGGATCCGGAAATTTTTGGCATTAACTCTAATTTACAGCCCAACCGTATTTTTAGAATGGCACGCTCAAAAGCATTCTTGTTTAAAGGGATTAAAATCAACTGGGCGTGCGCACCTCAGGTTTTGGGCGAAGGTGAGGCTACACCCGAACAGGCAGAGCTTTGTTTTCCCAACGGCATACTTGACTTTTTGAACTATCAAATAGGGGCTAAAGCAACAATAAATCGCAGGCCTTTTGCCGGCGAGGCCGATTTGGACAACGACGAGGGCAAGGTTGAATGGGCTATTACCTGGCCTGAGGATGAAAACGGTTTTTGCCACTCCTACTGCAATACGGTTATTACGCCTTTGGGCGGAACACACGAAACCGGATTTAAGGCCGCCCTCTTGAAGGGACTTAAAGAATACGGCGAGATGGTAAACAACAAAAAAGCCGCCTCGATTACGGCCGAAGATTTTTTGAGCGATGCGGCAATTATGTTGTCGGTGTTTATCAGAGATCCGCAATTCCAGGGGCAAACAAAGGACAAACTGACGTCTTCTAAGGCGGTGCGCTTGGTGGAATCGGCTGTTAAAGACTCTTTTGATCACTGGCTGTCATCGGATGTGGAAAACGCCGCCGCTTTGCTTGAGTATGTGATTGACCGTGCGGAGGCCAGAAAAAAGAAAAAAGAAGAAAAAGAAAAAGTACGCAAAAGCCCTACCAAGCGTCTGCGGCTGCCGGGTAAACTGGCCGATTGCTCGCAAGCCTCGGCCGAAAACACTGAGATTTTTATTGTTGAGGGCGATTCTGCCGGCGGCTCGGCCAAGCAAGGACGCGACAGAATTACCCAGGCTATTTTGCCCTTGCGCGGCAAAATCCTTAACGTTGCCAGCGCATCGCTCGAAAAAATAACCCAAAACCAAGAAATCAAAGATATGATTGAAGCGTTGGGTTGCGGCACCAAAGAAAACTACAAAGAAGAAAACCTGCGCTATGAAAAAATTATCATTATGACCGATGCTGATGTTGACGGGGCGCATATTGCATCGTTGTTGATGACATTCTTCTATCAGCATATGCCGCAACTGATTGCCAACGGACACTTGTTTATTGCCACGCCGCCTTTGTATAAAATTGCCGTCGGCGGCAAAAACTATTATGCCTTGGACGATGAGGACAAAGACAAAATCTTGGCCAAAGTGGTTAAGGGCAACCAAAAACCCGATATCAGCCGCTTTAAGGGGTTGGGCGAAATGAGCGCGCAGCAACTTAAAGAAACCACCATGGATAAAAATAACCGTATGCTCTTGAAAGTTATGATTCCTTCTACCACCACCGAAGAGGGCAAGGAAGAAGCCTTTGAAACCAGACGCCAAGTGGAACGTTTGATGGGCAAAAATCCGGAACTCAGGTTTAAGTTTATTATTGAACGCGCTAAGTTTGTGAGCAACTTGGATATTTGACGAAAGATAAACAAGCATGAAACTATCTGCCATTTTTCTATCTTTATTGGTTGTTTTTATCTGGGGCATCAATCCGGCCATAAGCAAACTCGGGTTGGAGCAAATTCCGCCGTTAACTTTTTTGACCATTCGCTATCTTATTATTTCTTTTTTGATACTGCCTTTTGCCGACAAGCCCTCTAAAAAAGAATTTTGGCAATTGCTCATCGTGGCACTGACCTCAAACGTTATTAACAATATTATGAGCTATATTGCTTATGATATATTGTCGCCTTCGGCTTGTTCTTTGTTGTTGCAAACCGAGGGGCCGGTTTCGGTTTTGATGGCTTGTATTTGGGCCAGAGAAAAAATTAATTTTAAGCAGGTTATGGCTATTTTGCTCTCGTTTATCGGAGTGGCGGTTATTTTAGGTATGCCGCAGATGAGCCTTTATGGCGTAACTTTAATATTATTGTCAAGATTTGTTTGGGGGGCTTGCCAAATTATATTTAAGGATACCAAGCATATGCCGACCTCCACTTTCTTGGCTTATTCTTATTTGCTGGCAGCACCTTTTACGGCTGTGGGTTCGGTGTTTTTTGAAGAATATGACTATCGTAATTTGGCAAATGTTAATTGGGAAATTGCCGGTTGGGCTTTGGCGTTTGAAGTTGTTTTGTTGTCTATTGCCATGGTTTTGTGGCAAAAGCTTATTGCCGTTAATGGAGTTAGCAAAATTGCGCCGTTTTGCACTTTGAGAATCGTTTTTGGTATTGCCGCCGGCGTGGTCATCTTTAACGATCCTCTTAACTGGCAAATATTGTTGGGTGCTTTATTGGTTACTCTTGGTGTAATGTTGACCATGAAAGAATTTAATATTATCTTGAAAGCACGTGTTAATTCGGTTGCCGTTTATCGCAGCGCACATCGTGTCTTGATGGAGAGAAGATTAAAAAGAATTGCTTTGCGAAAGAGACACAGATGATTAGAAAATATAAACAAGAAGATGAGAAAAAGGTACTTGAAATATGGCTTGCGGCAAGTATTCAATCACATAAATTCGTTAGTACAGAATATTGGCAAAAAATGGTGCCGGTAATCAAAAAATATTATCTGCCCAATACCGACAGTTTTGTTTTTGAAGATAAGCGGCAAATTAAAGCTTTTATGAGTATTATTGATGACAAACATATCGGGGCTTTGTTTGTCGGCCCAAAGTTTCAAAACAACAAAATCGGCACTAAATTGGTTAATTTTGCAAAAAAAAGATACCCTGAACTCACTCTAAAAGTTTTTATTAAAAATGCAGAGGCTGTACGATTTTATCAAAAAAACGGTTTTAAAATTATTGCCGAACAACTAGATGAGGACACCAAAGAAATTGAACTATTGATGAGCTGGTCTTTGGAGTGTAAAAGCGGATACCAAAAAAGATATCCCGGAGATTCTTGAGAATATAACTTAACAACCCCGTGTTTATGTGAAAACACGGGGTTGTTATTACAGATTTTTAAGCTCCTCCAGTACTTGGGCAACACTTTCTTTGGTGTTTAGTCCATTAACGCTTACTACACGGCACCAGTATTTTATTCTTTCTTCCAACACCGGCAATGTGAGCGTGCTATATTGATTTATCCTTTCAAGAATACGCTCGTCGTCTTCCCTGATGAGAGAGCGACCACCGCATTTGGGACAACATCCCTGCGAGGCAAAATGCGTGGTTCCGCAATCTTCGCAAACACGTCGCTGGCTTATGCGAGAAAGAATATCATCAATTTTGGTGTCAACATAAACGCAAAGTGGAGTATACTCTCTTTCAACCAATTCTTTTAAAAAGCCAAACTGTGAAAAGGTACGAGGATAGCCGTCTAAAATGATATCACCGAGTATCTGTGAAAAAGCGTTTTCAATCACGGGATTAACAATAAAGTCGGACAACAGATCGCCTTGCTTAACCCTTGAGGCAACAATTTTTCCCAGTAACGTTTGTTGTTTTACCTCGGAGCGGAAAAAATCTCCGGTTGAAACTTTTTTCATACCTGTTTTTTCAACCAGCATATCTCCTAATAATCCTTTGCCGGATCCCGGAGCGCCAAATAAAATAATTAATCTTTTCATATCTATATAATGTTAATAATTTTTTGTTTGGAAGTTTTATAAACATAAAATGTTGTTTTGTACAGTATTTTTTACCTTTTTGGACTTGACTTTTGATAAAAATTTGGCTATTTTGCACTCGACCTTGGGGTTATAGCTCAGTTGGGAGAGCGCTTGAATGGCATTCAAGAGGTCAGGAGTTCGATCCTCCTTAGCTCCACCAATTCAACTTAAAGCTCGTCCTTTGAGGCGAGCTTTATCACTTTTTTGGGGGTATAGCTCAGTTGGGAGAGCGAATGGTTCGCAATCATTAGGTCAGCGGTTCGATCCCGCTTACCTCCACCAGTTCTTGAAAAACCTGCTTGCCAAAAGCAGGTTTTTTTAACGCTTTGTTATTTTCTTTTTGCTAGAATCATATGAATGTTAATTTTTTGAGGTAGTGCCATGTCTAATGAACAAACACCCAGAGCTTTGCGTCATATTATTACCCTGGTAGGCTGTCGTAATGCCGGAAAATCTTCTTTGATAAACGCTTTGACCGGACAAGAGGTGGCCATTGTTTCAGACAAGCCAGGAACTACCACCGATGCGGTGGCAAAGGCTTATGAACTCTTGCCATTGGGCCCGGTTACTTTTTATGATACCGCCGGAATGGATGATGATTCCGAGCTGGGACAAAAGCGCATTTTGGCTTCAAACAAAGCCCTGTATAAGGCTGATGTTGCTTTGTTGGTTGTTGGCGAAAACGGCTTAACTCCAACGGATAAAATTTTGGCAACCAAATTAAAAAATTTGCAAATTCCTTTTGTTGCCGTGTTTAATAAATCTGATATTGCGCTGCCAAAACAAAAAGACTTGGATTTTTGCCGAAATATGGGGCTAAAAACAGTGATTGTATCGGCAAAAAACTATCAAAACATTGATCTCTTAAAAGATGCCATTATTGCCGAAATTCCCGAGGAAAACAAAAAAACAACCCCGCTGCTTGACGGTTTGGTTTCACAAAAAGACAGCGTCATCTTGGTGGCACCGATTGATAAGTCGGCACCTAAAGGACGCTTGATTCTGCCTCAGGTTCAAATCCTGCGTGAAATTTTGGATTTGCATGCTTTTGCCTCCGTTGTGCAACCGCAAGAATTGGCTGAGTGCCTAAACGGCCTCAAAAACAAACCTAAAATCGTGATTACGGACTCGCAAGCTATTTTGGAGGTTGATAAAATTGTGCCGCAAGATATTGCTCTTACCTCTTTCTCGGTTTTGTTTGCCAAAATCAAAGGTGATTTGGCGGTTTTGGCAAAAGGAGCAAAAGTTATTGATGAACTTAAGGATGATGCAAATGTGCTTATTGTTGAGGCTTGCTCGCATCATGCCCAAGATGATGATATTGCAAAAGTAAAAATTCCTATGTTGCTTGGAAAATATACCGCAAAAAAAATTAATTTTTCTTTTTGTACTGGCTGCGATTTCCCAAATAATTTGGAAAGTTTTGATTTGGTTATTCATTGCGGAGCATGCATGCTAAATCGGGCGGAAATGCTTAATCGTTTGCGTGAATGCGTAAGACGCCAAATCCCGATAACCAATTATGGTGTGGCTATTGCCAAAACCCAGGGTGTTCTTGAACGCGTATTAAAACCTTTTGGACTAGAGGCCTAAAATGCGGCGTAATATTGTGCTGTTTAAATGCCTTATGTTTTTTAACGGGTTGTGGTTGTTTTCTCCGTTGGCCGTGGTTTATTTTGACCAGGTTACTCATTCTTACGCCATGGCGATGTTAGCTTTTTCTTTGGTTAATATTTCGCAAAGTCTGGCCGAAATTCCTTGCGGTATGTTTTCTGACAGAATCAGCCGTAAAATGACTTTGATGCTGGGCGCTTTGTTTATGTGTGTTAACATGATACTGTGGGCGATGGCCGGATTTTTGGGCGCGGCGTGGTTGCTTTTTGCCGGTTCTGTTTTGAGGGGAATCGGCCTGGCATTAAAATCCGGAACTGATACCGCAATGATTTATGAAAGTTTGCAAGAAATCAAAAAAAGTAAATTGTTTAACCAAATTATTGCCAACGTCCTTTCTTTTTATCAGCTGGGGGCTTTGATTGCCGCTTTTGCCGCAACTTTTGTAACTTATTATTTTTCTTTGCAGTTTTTGGTATATTTGGCGGTTGTTCCTTACGCCGCAAATTTAATCGTAACCGCTTTATTGGTTAATCCTAAAAGCCGTTTCGAAAGAGGTTTGTCTCCTAAAGAACAGCTTAAAAAAAGTTTGCTTGTTTTTGTAAAAAACAAAAAATTGCGCCGTTATGCTTTGCTGCAATCTTTCAATAATTCTATTTTGGTATCGGCTTATCGGTTTGAACCGTCTTATTATGAGCAATTGGTTCCGATTTATTATGTAAACGTGGCCAGATTGTTGCAAAATGCCATGGGGTGGATAAGCTTTCAGTTGGTGGCTCTTTTTAACAAAGTGGGGTTGTTTAAGTTGTTTTGTTATTCGGTTTTTGGCAATTCACTTGTTAAAATCATAGGTTTGATTATGAATAACCCGATAACTCCTTTCTTTTGCTCTTTGCAAAATTTGTTTTACGGGGTAAATTCTGCTTCTGCCACAACTTTGCTACAACAACAATATTCTCCCAGTTTGCGGGCGACCATGGCTTCGGTTGTGGGGTTGTTTGGTAATATTATAATGGCAATTTTGGGATTTTTATTCGGTTGGGCGGCTGATGTTTCTTCACCGCGAACAATATTGTTTATCGCCGCGCTTGCCAATTTGGCGCTGGCTTTAAAATATAGCAAATTTCTTCGAAAAGGTCTTAATAAAAAATAGCTTTCATGCCTTGTCTTTGCAAAAACAAAGATTATTTCTTTGAAGCGGTATAATTTTTTGCAAGGAGATAAAAGATGAAAAAACTGTTGTTAGCTTTTATTTGTGTATTGGCTGTTGCCGTAAATGCGCAAGCTAAAAATAAACATAAAAACCAAGGCTTTGTTTTTGTTCCGGAAAATATGGTAATTGAGACCGTTGCCGATGCTAAAGACAAAGATGATGACACTATTGTGGTTTTGCAAGGACAAATTGTTAAAGCTTTGGGTGATGACAAATACCAATTTACTGACGAAACCGGAGAGATTATCTTGGATATTGACGAAGATGATTTTGACGGTGTTACCGTTACCGAGGGCGAACTTATTCAAATCACCGGCGAAATTGACAAAGAAATGATGAAACCAACCGAAGTTAATGTTAAACAAATCAAAAAAATGGACAAGAAAGATAAAAAAGAGAAAAAACACAAGAAAGATAAAAAATAACTCTTAAAGCCCGCTTTTGAAAGCGGGCTTTATTGTTCTAGACAACAGCCTTAATATTGTCTATCTGAACCAAAAGCTGCTCTTTGGTTTGGTCAAAAGCAGAATCTATCCATATCTGTTCAAGCTCTTGCAAAATTTTGCCAACTTTGGCGGAATCGCTTATTCCGTAATCAAAAATATCTTTGCCTTTGAGCGGAAATTCCGGCTCTTTTAAAGAATTAATATGCTCATATATCTTCCATAGATTGTCCGGAGCTTGTCTTGTTTGGGCGGTTAAAACCAACAATGAGGCGCTGCAAAGTTCTTTATTGAACAAATAAACCGACTTAAGCTGCTTTTTCTCATCCAAAATATCGTCAAGAGTTATTGTTTTTTCGGCCAAGGAAACAAATAACTGTCTTTCTTTTTTGCTGAATTTGAGCCTGGTCGCCATATTTTCCGCCAATGCCCTGTCGGGACGATAGAGAATGAATAGTTTGATTATGTTTTGATCAACAAAATCATGCCCTGCTATTAACTGATTAAAATACTCTAAATCATCTATATGACCGGCATCGGGGAGAATATAACTCAGAATCCCGTTTTCTTGCATCAGACGATAGGTTCTGGCGGCGTTTTGAGTCTGAATAATTTTGAATAATTCATCGCGAATGCGCTCCATTGGTACTTTTTTTAGACCGACACAATTTTCGGCGCAAGCTTCCAGTGCTTTTTTGTTGGGTTCTTCCGTCCCAAAAAGCGAATAGAAACGAAAATAACGTAAGATACGAATATAATCTTCTTTAATTTTTTGCGAGGCTGAACCTATGAAGCGAACATAGCCTTTTTCCAAATCTTCTATGCCGTTGTAATAATCAAACACATTGCCTTTCTCGTCGGCATAAACCGCATTGATGGTCAGATCACGACGCGAGGCATCTTCTTCCCAATTGTCGGTAAACTCCATTGTTACCGAGCCGTCTTCTTGTTTGACATACTTGCACAGAGAACTTACTTCAGCCGTTGTATCTCCGATAACCACCCCTATTGTCCCTTGTTTGATGCCAAGCGGTATTGTTTCTATTCCCTCATCGGCGCAGGCCTCGGCTATTTCTTCGGGACTTAGGTCGGTGGCAAGGTTTAAATCATAGCCTTTTATTCCTTTTAGCGCATCGCGTACCGCTCCGCCGACAAAACGCAAAACACCCCCGTGGCGCGCTACCAAGGCAAACAATTTCATTATATCCTGATTGGTGGTTAGTTTGGAAATATCAAGATAGTTGTCGCGAATCATCAAGACCTCGTTTTAAGTATAAAAATTTTTTTGAAGTTAACAGTTTTTATATATTTTGCAATTATAATTATTGCAGAATTAACTTTATTTGTGGGTATTTTAAGATGAAAAAATATTTGTTTTTTAGCTTATTAGCACTATTTGGGTTTGTTAACACCTCTTGGGCGGCCGCTCCTCAGGTGTTGGGAGAATACGGTGATTGGATTGCCTATTATTACAGAGACAGCGCTGGGCCGGTATGCTATATGGCCTCGGCTCCCAAAAAAGATGAGGGCAAATATACTCAAAGAGGAGATATTTATGTAGTGGTTACTCATCGCCCAAAGGAAAAAAGCTATGACGTGGTGAATATTAATGCCGGTTATACCTATAAACCAAATGCTAAAGTCGAAATTAAAATCGGAGCAAAAACTTTTACTAATCTCTTTACCAGCGGGGATAAAGCCTGGGCCGTTAATGAAAAAACCGATAAAGAGATTGTTGAGGCCATGAAAAGAGGCAGCAGAATGATTATTGATGGCACTTCTGCTAAAGGCACCAAAACTAAAGACACCTACTCTTTAAGCGGTTTTTCGGCCGCCTACAAAGCTATTTCCAACAAGTGTAAATAGATGAAAAATCTTATAGGCTTATCAAAGGAAGAATTGGTTGACGAGCTGGCGTTGCTCGGCGAAAAATCCTTTCGCGCCAAGCAACTATGGCAATGGATTTATTTTAGGGGTGAAACCGATTTTGACAAGATGAGCAATCTGTCTAAGGATTTGCGCGCTAAATTAAAAGAAAATTATACCTTGAACCGTCCAAAAATCGTGGCGGAACAAATATCAAACGACAAAACTCACAAATGGCTTTTGGAGTTTGACGATGGTGAGAGAATCGAGACAGTTTATATTCCGGAAGAAGATCGCGGTGCGGTTTGCATATCTACTCAGGTGGGGTGTGCGGTGGGATGTAAATTTTGCCACACCGGAAGCCAAAAAATTACTCGTAACTTAACCGCCGGAGAAATTGTGGCACAATTTATGGTGGCCAGAGATGCCTATGGCGAATGGCCCTCGCCTACTAGCGAAACACGCTATTTGTCAAATATCGTGGTTATGGGTATGGGAGAGCCTTTGCTCAACAAAGACAATACTTTCAAAGCGCTTAGAATATTGTCTGATGGTGATGGAATCGCCATATCTAAGAGGCGTATTACTTTGTCTACTTCCGGCATAGCACCAAATATCGAATCGGTGGCAGCCGATTTGGGGGTCAAACTTGCTATAAGCCT
The DNA here is from genome assembly GCA_944391695.1 of uncultured Alphaproteobacteria bacterium. Taxonomy (GTDB): domain Bacteria; phylum Pseudomonadota; class Alphaproteobacteria; order RF32; family CAG-239; genus CAZU01. The sequence continues at coordinate 11,725 of CALXUO010000048.1, read as the reverse complement.
ACATGCGCCAAATAACGAAAAACGCTCGCAAATTATGCCGATTAACCAACGCTATCCGATTGAAGAGGTTTTGAAAGCCTGTCAAAAATACCAATATATTATGGGTATGAGCAGGATGATTACTTTTGAATATCTGATGCTCAAAAATTTTAATGATACTCCAGATGACGCCAAAGAACTGATTGCGTTGATGAAAAAATATAATATCGGAGCAAAATTTAACCTTATTCCGTTTAACCCGTGGCCGAGCTGCGGCTTTGAGCCAAGCTCTAATAACAAAGTGCATAATTTTTCCAAAATATTGGAAGCGGCCGGATATGAGGCCCCAATAAGAGTGGCCAGAGGACAGGATATTTTGGCTGCCTGCGGACAGTTAAAATCAAAAAAACAAACCGCTTAAAAAGCGTTGGTTAGATGTTTTAGCTTAAATGGAAATTCTACCAAAACCGCGTCAAATCTGATATCAAACTCACCATACTCGGTATGATGAGCCAAAAAACTTTCGGCTGAGCGACGGATACGTGCTTGTTGTTTGGGCAGAATCGAATGGGCGGCGGTGGCAATATCGCGGCGCTTTTTTACCTCTACAAAAACAAGCGTTTGTTGTTTTTTTACGATTAAATCTATCTCTCCGGCGCCGGTGCCATGTCCGTTTTGAAGATTGCGGGCAACAAATTTATAACCTTTTAGCCGGAGATAGCACAAAGCCATAAATTCGGCTAAATGTCCGCTTTGATTATTTTGCATCTCTTATCTCCAGGGCTTTTTGATAAACCTCGTTTTTGTTAAGTTTATATTTATCGGTGATTTTTTTGACCGCGGTTTTTAGGCTTTGATTTTTAAGCTCTGCTTTTAATTCTTCGGTATAATCTGCCGTAGATGTCGTCTTTTCGGGAGGAGAAACTAAAAAAACTATCTCTCCTTTGGGCGGATTGGTATTAAAATATTCTATAAGTTCTTGTGCTGTACCCAAACGACTTTCTTCATAAATTTTGCTTATTTCTCTTACCACCGCGATTTGACGATCGCCAAAAATTTCTGAGGCTACGGTTAATGTTTTTATAAGACGATTGGCGGTTTCATAAAAAATCAGCGTTGCATCCAAATCTTGGTGCTTTTTCAGGGTTGCAAAACGCGCTTTATCTTTGTTGGGAATAAACCCGGCAAACAAAAAACTGTTGTTTGGGAGACCTGATAGTTGCAACGCGCAAATTGCTGCACAAGCCCCGGGGATAACTGTAAAATAAACGCCGGCTTCTTTACAACGATTTATAAGTTTGTAGCCAGGATCTGAAATCAGAGGCGAGCCCGCATCGGAAACATAGGCAACAATACTGCCGGAAAGCGCGTAATCAATAATTTTTTGCGCCATTTCTCCTTCGTTGTGGTCATGCATGGCGATAAATTTTTTGTTTGATGATGAAATATCTATCAATGAAAAAAGTTTCTTGGTTACTCTGGTGTCTTCACAGGCTATGATATCGGCCGCTTTAAGCACGTCTACCCCGCGAAACGAAATATCTCCGATGTTGCCAATGGGCGTAGCTACAACATAAATGCCGTTTTTCATAAAGACCTCTCTTTACAATACGGATTTTTTAATTTAAAACTGTTGATTAGATTGTTTTATATTTTGGGATATTTTGCAAGTGTTTAAAAAATTTTGTTTAGTTTTCTACTGTTTGGCTATTGTTTCCTGCTCTTCTACAAAAATTAAAGATGAAGGGGGGGCCGACAGTTTTAATACCGATATTGAGGAAATAGGAATTTCTGATGCTAAAAGTTTCAGAGTTGGTATGTTGCTGCCGTTAACTGGTAATGACGCAAAATACGGCAACGGTTTGAAAAATGCTTCTATGATTGCCTTAAGCAGTATAAATAACCCAAATTTGGTTTTGCAGTACTATGACACCCAAAGTACTCCTTCGGGAGCCAGAGTGGCCATTGAAAACGCTCTTAATCAACGCTCTGATTTGATTATCGGTCCTTTGAAAAGTTTGGAAGTTCAAGCCATATCAAACGAAACCATCTATCAAGGAGTGCCGGTAATTGCTTTTTCTACCGCGCAAGAAATTTTGCAACCGACAATTTATACTTTGGGGTTGTTAACCGAAGAACAAGTCGACAGGATTATGAGCTTTGCCTCTCAAGACGGACGCAAAAGATTTGCTCTTTTGTTGCCTGACAACGGAACAGGAGCCGCTGTGGCTAAAGCGGCCATAAAATCGGCTCAAAAAAACCATGTGGACATTACCAAAATAGGTTTTTATACTCCGGGGACTTCTGATTTTTCGCAAATTGCCAAAGATATGACCAATTATGATGTGCGCCACTCAAGAGTTGTGAGACTGAGAGGTCGTTTGCAAGCGGCCGCCAATGCCGGTGATGTTAAGGCCCAACAGGCTATTAAAAAGCTTTCTACCCGCGAGGGATTGGGCGATGTTGGCTTTGATGCTTTGATTATTCCGGAAAGCGGAGCAAAACTGACAGCGGCTATTTCCATGTTTGCCTATTATGACGCAGCTTATCCGCAAGTGCAGTTTTTGGGCACTTCTTTGTGGGACGGCAGCAGGCTTAATAATGAAGCAATGATTGTTAACGGAATTTATCCTGCAACAACCAAACCGCTAACCAATACTTTTGCCAACCAGTATTATGCTGTTTTTAACGAAAAACCTAGTAGCTTTTATACTTTGGCTTATGATGCGGTAGCAATTGCCAACCGCTTATCTTTGCTTCCGACAGAAAACCTAAACCAGGCAATTACTGATCCGGCAGGGTTTAGGGGTATTAACGGCGGCATAAGATTTTTTAAGGACGGCTCAAACCAACATTCTCTTGACGTTGTACAAATAAAACCAAGTGGTAATGTTGTGGTTGATAGTGGTGAAAAGTATTTTGAATCTGCGATTGAACCTCTGCCCGATCCGATTATTGATCAAAATTATACGGCTCCTACTATTTACGGCAAAGACAAAGCTTTGGCTCAGGTTATTATTTACGGGCAAATTTTGCCTGATGAAATTCATGCCAATTCATCTCTTGATGGCGAATATGATCAAGAAGTGGCTAATGAACAGCTGCGAGCTATGGGGATTTATATAAATTAACCTTATTTCTCTAAATTGTGCTTGAAAAAGAAATTGCTTTTTGCTAACTATAATTACTGGAGAAGAACGGGTTAACATTTCGCCAACCCGGTCAGGTCCGGAAGGAAGCAGCCGTAACGATTGTTGTTAAGGTCGTTTCTTCTCCACCGGTTTTTATTTTGATACAGGTTGATCTATGGCTGAAGAAAACAACGAAAATTATGTGGTTTTGGCGCGTAAGTATCGCCCACAAAATTTTAATGAACTTTTGGGGCAAGATGCTTTGGTTAAAACCATTACCAATGCCATAAAAAACAATCGTTTGCATCATGCCTATATTCTTACCGGTATCAGAGGCGTTGGAAAAACCACAACAGCCAGAATTATCGCCAAAGCTCTTAATTGTACTGGAAAAGACGCGTTAAACGGGGCAACGGTTAATCCCTGCGGCATTTGTGAAAATTGTCGCGCTATTGCCGAATCGAGACATATTGACGTGTTGGAGTTGGATGCCGCTTCAAGGACCGGAGTTGACGACATAAGAGAAATTTTGGATGGTGTAAGATATAAGCCGACTACTGCTCGTTACAAAGTTTATATCATTGACGAAATTCATATGCTCTCCAAACAGGCTTTTAATGCCTTGCTCAAGACTTTGGAAGAGCCTCCTTCTCATGTTATTTTTATTTTTGCTACCACCGAAATTCGTAAAGTACCGGTTACTATTTTATCCCGTTGCCAAAGATTTGACTTGCAACGCTTGTCTATTGATACCTTAATTGCGCACTTCAAAAACATTATCACTAAAGAAAATTTGAAAGCTGAGGATGAGGCTTTGCATCTTATTGCCAAAGCTGCCGACGGCTCGTGCCGTGATGGATTGTCCCTTCTGGACCAGGCTATATCTCTCGGCGGCGGAGAAGTTAAAACCGAGGTGGTTAAAAACATGATTGGTCTGGCTGACCGCTCGCTTATTTTTGATTTGTTTGAGAGCCTTATTGACGGCAAGACAGAAAAGGTTTTGGAAAATCTGCAAAAGCAACATCAAAATGGCGCCAACCCTTTGACTTTGCTGCAAGATTTGATAACTATTACCCATTTGCTGGCAAAGGTAAAAATCGTGCCTGAGGCATTAAATGACCCAGCTTTGTCCGAAAATGAAAAAGATTTTTGCTCCAAAATCGCACCAATGGTCCCGATTGCCGTGTTGTCAAAAATATGGCAGATGCTTATCAAAGGTTTGAGCGAACTTAATATTGCTCCTTTGCAACAAGATGCTTTGGAGATGATTTTGATACGTATCTCTTTTTCGGCTAACCTACCAACTCCGGCAGAGATTTTGGACGGCTTAAAAAAAAACTCTGATTTAATTCAGCCTCCCTTGCCGGCAAAGCAGCCAAAAGTGCCGGAAAAAAAACCTGTTGCTGTCGAAACAAATCAAAATGCCACTGTCTTTTCTTCCCCGGAAGATATGGTTGAGTATTTGATAACAAATAAAAAAATGATGATGGCTTATAGCCTTAAAAACGATGTCTCTTTTGCCCAATTTGAAAATGGGTTTATGCAAATAAAAATATCTGACAAGATTAATAATGATTTCTTGCTTAATTTGCAAAATGTTTTGATTGAGGCTACCGGAATAAAATGGAATATTGATGTTGTCCCTGGAGTTTTGGGCGAAACCATCGCCGATAAAGAGACTGCTAAAGATAATGAAAACAAAAAAGATGTTATGGATTTGCCCTTGGTTAAAGCTATTATGTCGGAATTTAAAGGCGCAAAAATCGAGACTTTGACTCGCAAAATAAAAGCCGAAGTTGTGGATAATAATATAGCCGCTTTTGATGAAAATCTTAACTATTTTGATGAGGATGCTTAAAAGATGATGAATATTCAAGATTTGATGAAACAAGCTCAGATGATGCAAAAGAAAATGCAAGAAGAGCAAGCTAAGTTGGCTGAGGAAATTGTTGAAGGAACCTCGGGCGGAGGTATGGTAAAAATATCCCTAAACGGCAAGTTTACCATGACCAAAATAAACATTGATAAATCTCTGCTAACCCCCGATGACGTCGAGGTTTTGGAAGATTTGATTTTGGCGGCATATAATGATGCTAAAGAAAAAGTCGATGCTAAAATGAACGAATCTATGAGTGCTTTAACCGGCGGACTTAATCTCGGCGGGATAAAACTTCCTTTCTAAAAAGAGTTGGGTTATGGCCGGACAAGATATCGAAATTTTAATAAAACAAATTGCCAAACTACCTTCTTTGGGCTCTCGCTCGGCAAGAAGAATTGTGCTGCATTTGCTTAGCCGAAAAGAAAGCATCTTGCTGCCGCTTATCGAATCGCTTAATAATGTTGCCGCAAACATAAAAACGTGTGAAATATGCGGAAATTTTGATACTGTCAGTCCTTGCCCTATTTGCGCCTCGGCTTCCCGCGATGGCAGTATTGTGTGCGTGGTGAGGGATGTGGCTGATTTGTGGGCTATGGAAAGAACTGCCCTGTTTAAGGGGAAATATCACGTCTTGGGAGGAGTTTTGTCGGCGATGGAGGGGGTCGTGCCGGAGGACTTAAATATCGAATCCTTGGCCAAAAAAATAGCCTCAGGAGAGATTAAAGAACTGGTGTTGGCTTTGCCGGCAACCGTTGATGGTCAGATAACCTCGCATTATTTGGTATCACGGTTTAAGGAAAGCAGGGTTAAAATAACCACCTTGGCCCAAGGAATCCCCATGGGGGCAGAACTTGATTATATGGATGAAGGTACCATTCAACTGGCTCTTAATTCTAGAAAACTTTTGTAAGCTTAAAAACTACTCTACACTGTCGATTAAACGTGTCATATCGTCGCGCTCTGATTGATGATAGCCGGTTATTTCTTCTTTGAGCCTTTGCGCCTTTTCTTTAGCCGCTTTCTTTATTTTGGGCTGTGCAAGCTTGTTAAACAAATCTTCTTCGTCTTCTTGCTCTGAAGAGGCTTCGTCATCTTCACTATCTTCGCTGAGTGCTTGTGTCTTTTCCTTTATCAAATCAAGCGTTTCTTGCGGTATCATTTCTTCAAGCGGTTTGGCAAACGAGCCTGCCAATTGATAGTATTTTGATTCTTTAAGAACATCTGATTGCTTGTCCTCCGGGATAACCCAGCTAACCATTATATTAAACAAAATAACCAGTAAAAAAGCCCTCATAATACCGAAAAACAATCCCAACATTCTATCAAGGCCGTTTAATTTACTGGTACGTATTTTACCGATAATTTCTCCGGTGGAATATATCCACAAAATAAAGAAAGCTACAAAAATAAATAGTGCCGTCAAAATGCCTGCTAAAATCCCGCTTGAGATGAATTTTTTGGCAAAAGGTAGTAAAATCGGCAATAAATATATTATGGCTGCCGTTGCCAAAACCCAGCCGACAATTGATAAAACCTCTTTTACCAATCCGCGATTTAACGCGATAAGCGCCGAAACAGCTACCACAATCAATATAATGACATCTAAATTATTCAATTGCTAAATCCTCTAATTAAACAGGTTAATCAACCGCTGAACATTGCCCATCTCATGAAGGGTGATGTCGGTTGAAAATTTTTTATCGGTTGAGCGCCCTTGCGGAATAATTGCGCTGGAAAAACCAAGCTTCTTTGCCTCTTTAAGCCTTAACGACGGCTGCGACACAGCTCTAATTTCTCCTGACAAGCCTATTTCTCCAAAAATAACCATGTCTGCTGGCAACGGTTTGTTGGTAAGTGATGATATGACCGCCAAAGCTACCGCCAAGTCTGCCGCCGGTTCAGTAATACGCAATCCGCCGGCTATGTTTAGGTATACGTCTTGTGAGCTTAGATTCATTCCGCATCTTGCTTCCAAAACAGCTAAAACCATGGCTAATCGATTGGAATCCCAACCAACAACCGCTCTTTTGGGACTGGAATATCCGGTCGGACTGACAAGCGCTTGAATTTCTACCAACAACGGTCTTGAGCCTTCAACCCCTGCAAAAACACATGAACCTGATATATTTCCCTGTCTTTCGGCCAAAAATAATGCTGAGGGATTGGCTACTTCAACCAATCCTTTGTCCTGCATTTCAAAAACGCCTATTTCATCGGTTGCACCATAGCGGTTTTTGACGGCGCGTAAAATGCGGAAATGATGCCCTCTTTCGCCCTCAAAATATAAAACCGTATCAACCATATGCTCCAAAACTCTGGGGCCGGCTATCTCCCCTTGTTTGGTAACATGGCCAACCAAAAATAAAGTAAAACCTTTGCGTTTGGCTAGTTTTATGAGCTCATAACTGCACGCTCTTACTTGGGTTACGCTGCCAGGAGTGGATTCAACCTCATCTAAATACATGGTCTGTATTGAATCTATAATTACAACTGCTGCATTGGCTTTTTCCAACGTGGTTATAATGTCTTTTATCTCTGTGCTTGAGGCTAAATTAACCGGAGATTTCTCAAGACCCAATCTTTTGGCGCGGATGCGAACTTGGTCTATTGCCTCCTCGCCTGATATGTAGTAAACTTCAGGATGTATGGGCAAGTCAGCAACCTTGGCACAGGCTTGCAACAATAATGTCGATTTGCCGATACCAGGATCGCCGCCAACCAAAATAACCGAGCCTGAAACCAAGCCTCCGCCACAAACACGGTCAAGCTCTTTGATTCCGGTTGACAACCTGTCAAGTTGCTTTTCTGCTCCGCTTAAGGGAACAAACTCTATTTCGCGTCCTTTAGACTTTTTAGGATTAAAATTGGAGAAACCTCCTCCGCCTACTATCTCTTCGACAATGCTGTTCCATTCTCCACAAGCATCGCATTTGCCTTGCCATTTGGGATAGACAGCGCCGCAGGTTTGACAAACATATTGTTTAATCTCTTTTTTTACCAATGTTATACCCCTGTTTTTATGGGCCCTTGAGAATTGCCGTTAATAAACTGGACAACATAGGGGTTTTCGGTTTCGTCCATTTCTTTTACCGTTCCCTGCCAGATAATCTCGCCTTTATAAAGCATGGCTACCCTATCGGCTATTTTGCGAGCAGACGCCATGTCGTGAGTGATGGTGAGAGCCGTGGCGCCTAAGCCTTTGACCGATTCAACTATCAAATCATTGATTACATCAGCCATTATCGGATCTAGCCCCGTGGTGGGTTCGTCAAAAAAGATTATTTCCGGCTTGGAAATAATAGCTCGCGCCAAACCAACTCGCTTTTGCATTCCGCCGGATAATTCCGCCGGTGATAAATCTGCTACCTCAGGATCAAGCCCTACCGAGCGTAAAACCCTTATTGCTTCTGCTTTGGCGTCTGCTTTTTTATAGCCTTTGTTTTCCAGTAAATCGAACGCTACGTTCTCCCAAACGCTTAAACTGTCAAACAAAGCGCCTCCTTGAAACAACATTCCCATTTTGGAATGTAAGGCTTCTTTGTCGTTTTCATCAATACCAACAACCTCTTTGTCGTCAACTGTAATCGAGCCTTCTTCCGGGGTTAAAAGCCCTTGAATGCATTTTATCAAAACCGATTTTCCCGTACCGGAACCTCCGATAACAACCAAAGATTCTCCTCTCTTGACCTCTAGATTGAGTCCTCGTAAAACTTTTTTCTTACCAAAAGACTTATATACATTGGTTAATTTTATTTTTGTTTCTGCCATTTTGCTTGGTCCCTATCTTGAAAAGAAAAGCTCGGTAACAATATAGTTGAATATTAAAATCAAAATCGAAGATGATACTACCGCATTGGTAGTCGCCTCTCCTACTCCCTGGGCTCCTCCTTTGGATTTGTAGCCGTTATAGCATCCCATTAAAGAAATAATAAAACCAAAAACTGCCGCTTTTACAACACCGGTGGTAATATCAAGCGCCTCCAGCTCATCTAATGTGGCATTAATATAGTTGGCCGGATTAAAACCTAGCTTGTAAACACCAACAACATAGCCTCCAAAAATTCCTATAACATCGCCGATTAAAACTAACAAAGGCATTACCAACAGACCGGCCCAAATACGCGGCGCAACCAAATATTTGAAAGGATTGGTTGATAAAGTTGTTAAAGCGTCTATTTGCTCGGTAACCCGCATGGTACCGATTTCGGCTGCCATAGCTGCCCCAATGCGCCCAGCAACCATTAAAGCTGATAAAACCGGCGCCAGCTCTCTGGTAACTGAGATTAAAACAACGCTTGCAACCATGCTTTCCGCCCCAACAGAAGCAAAACCGGAATAACTTTGCAAAGCAATTACCATACCGGCAAAAATTGTCGTTAACCCCACAACCGGAAGAGAGTAAAAGCCCATATCTATAACCTGACGCAAAAAATTGCGCCCATAAAATGGTGGCGTAAGACAGTTGTAAATTGACTGAGTGATAAAGATGAAAAGTTCACCAACTTTGAAAACAAAGTTAACCAACGGCTTGCCCTGTCGGCGTAAAAACTTTTCGATTTTGCGAAGAATTAGCATAGCAGCATCCTAAGATTAAGATTAAAATTTATCGTATTTTAATTTGATTATTTTAATTAATCAACCGTCATTTTCCAAATCATCACAGCAATCTTAGCGCTGCTAAAACTTTTGCCGGAGCCGATGGTTCAAAAGGATTTATTCTGTATAGCGGTTTTTGTATTCCACAAAGATTATAAGTTGTATCTTCCGGCATTCTTTCCGTTTTTGAAGATGTTAGCTCAAAAACTGCGGATATTTTTGTGTCTTTTTTTGCTTTTATTTTGATAAGCCCTATTCCTCTGACTTCCAATAAATTTTTTAAGTTTTTTGGAGCTGACGCTTTTACAGTATTTCCAGACACTTGCAAATCCACCCTGTCGTCAGCAACAAGCACAGCGCCAAATTCCGCAATAAGCCTTAGACATAAGTCGGACTTTCCAGAACCAGATGATCCCAAAATTAAAATTCCTTTGTTTTTGATGCAGACACTTGATGCATGAATATTCATTTTATTTGCTCCAGACGTCTTTCTTTATCTTCGGAAAAGACTGTTACCGTGAAAAGACGCCCTTCTCCCTTTGGCGTAATTTCTATTTTGAAAATATCTTTGGGTAACCATGCTCCCGCCTTTTCCGGCCATTCTATCAAACTAACTCCTCCGTAAACAGCTTCTTCAAAACCAAGTTCAAATACCTCATCTTGATCTTTGAGGCGATATAAATCAAAGTGGCTAATTGTAAAGGCTGGAGCTTCATAACTTTGCACAAGAGTAAAGGTCGGGCTTGGAACTTCATCTGTATGGCAAAGATTCTTTATAAAAGCTCTGGCAAAAACGCTCTTACCCATGCCCAAGGTACCATAAAGGGCAAAAACATCTCCTCTTTGAGCTATGCGAGAAAATTGCTCAGCCAGCTTTATGCTGTCTTGTTCGGAGGTTGTATTGAAAGTTTTTTGCATAACTAATCCCCGAAAGGATTAAACCATACTTTGCGGCGGCCGGTTGAATCTTTTTTACGGATAACCTTAACATTGGCTTTGCGCGCTTGAATCTTTTCCCAATCCCAGGGCATATAAAATTCTCCTTGCCACAAACCTCTTTTGTTTGACAGGGCTTGATTTTGGTAGGGAACATAAATTTGACTTTGTCTGATATCGGCTACCGCCCAACCAGCATTTATTAATGCTGCTCCTATATCATAGGCTCCCAATAAACAAACACCATTTAAAACTCCTCGTTCATCTTCGGATACTATGTGGCATTTTATCTCGTTGTCGGCAAGCCAATTGCTGAGCCATGTAACAGCCTGATAGCCACATTTATAGCCACGACCGGATGAATCAGCACAGGTTTGAGAAATATCCGGCGCGGCAACACCAAAAAGTTTGATAATTCTGCCGTTCATGGTTAAGGTATCTCCTCTGACAACCCTTGATATTCCGGAGGTCGACGGATAGTTAAGAGGATTAAACTGTTTTGGTTTGGATTCCTTTTTTTGTGGAAGAATCATGTCTTGCATATTTTCGGTCAGTATGGGGTGTTTGTCCTCACCAATAAGGTTGATTGTTCCACTATCTTCAGCAACGGTTTTTTGCGCGTTGGCTATCATCTCTTGCGATGTTTGAACATCCCGACCAAAAAATGATTTGATGTTGTCCCCTACACCGCTGATGCCGTTGCTGAAAGCTCCTATCGCATATAAAATAAACAATGCTAATGCACATATAACCAATAACGACGGCAAACAACCTATCGCCCGCCAAGCCATTTTAGTAAAAATATAGAGAACTATCAAACCAATAACCAGACCTATAAATCCGCCTCCTTGAAGAAGCATGCTATCGCTTTGCGTGCCGGCTCCGCCTATTAAAATGAAAAATAATGCCGCAAAACCAAAAATAAATTTTTTTATAAGCCCCATTGTTCTTCCTTGTCTTGTTTTGTCTTAAGAGTATTAAAACACTTCAATGCCTTTTATGGCAATATCTTTTTTTATGTTAAATCTTATTAGGTAAAAATATTATTAAGCCTAGGATAAAAAAAGAACCCTTGGCTGATCTGTCCCCCGAAAGTTGGACAGTAAAAAAAAGTCCCGAAGATTGCGATAGCAATTTTCGGGATAATTTTTTATACTAACCTCAAACAGGAAAGGACAAATCAATGAAACATCATAAATTTACA
>CALXUO010000047.1 GCA_944391695.1 uncultured Alphaproteobacteria bacterium | reverse complement strand
CTAATAATTTTCTTTTATAGGCTTCAAAATCCATATTTCTTCTCCTCTTATTGTTAACAATAGAAACATAAGATTAAGAAATATCTTATCCTAAAATCAATCCTCCATAACGATAGACGTATCAGCTATCTAGCGTAGAAGCTTTTTGAATTCGCGGTTATTATATTGTGCCAATTGCACTAATTTGTTGGCAATATTTTGTTTTACATATAGCAAAAATTTGGATTTTATACACTATGCCAACCTATTTTACCCGAGAAACCTGTTGTCATTGAGGTCATTAAGTCCAAAATTTTGTGTTACCCCTTTGATTTTGGCTCGGGTTCTACACGTCGTCTCCAGCCACAGAATACAAATCGTCGGAAGCTTATGGGATTTTAATCAGTTGGGGCAAAATTTAGCGGTGATTAAAATGAAACTTGTATTTTTTACTGATTTAGCTAATATGAGTTTGCTTGAGGCGAGTTGCCTCGAGTGGTGTTTCCTTAAAATGGGGAGTGCGTGATATAAGCATGCTTGCATGACGAATAAGCGCGACTGTTCCTATGCAGTTTGTTAGCTCCCCGCCTTTATAAATTATATTCTAACGAGGCAATCATTGCTTCGTTTTTTTTGGCAAAATTTAGCGGCGATTAAAATAAAACTTGCATTTTTTACTGATTTAACTAATATGAGTTTGCTTGAGGCGAGTTGCCTCGAGTGGTGTTTCACAACACCGTCCTACAGACTAGTTCCCTGAATGGGGAGCTGTCGATATAAGCATGCTTGCATGACGAATAAGACAGGCTGTCTGTAGGCAGTTGTGAACTCCCCGCCTTGTTTTTAAAACAAAGGCGGTTGTTTTTTAGCTACAAACCAAAAGGAGAGCCTACATGCAAAATACTGCAACCACCAACAAAACCGCCAAATCACGCCTGGCCTCGCGCGGCAAAAATGCCAACGGTCTGCCCAACCCGGTCGATATCCATATCGGTAATCGCATCAGGCTCAAACGCCAGATTTTGGGCTGGTCGCAGGAACATTTGGCCCAAATGCTCGGCATTACTTTTCAACAAGTGCAAAAATATGAAAAAGCTCAAAACCGTATCTCCGGCAGCAGGTTGTATGATTTTGCCTCGCTTTTGGGGGTTGATGTCAATTTCTTCTATCAGGATATGCCGCAAAATATTGCCAAGCAAAGCCCGCGCTATGTCTCAACCACCGCCACGCCTACCGGAAACGAAGATATTGTCGGCGGCAAGTTTGACGAGCTAAAAAGCGAACGCGCGCTCAAACTCTTGCATATATTCCTAAAAATTAACAACCCTAAAGTTGCCGACAAGCTGTTTGAACTTTTGGAGGTGCTTTCTCACTCGCCCTATTATGCAGACAAACACGATCAATAAAAGCCTATTCTTGGGCAAAGCTTTTGACATCGTTGGGATAATTTATATCCAGAAGCTTTTTCTTGTCCTTGACCTCTACCGTTTTGATATAGTCGGAATGACCCACAAAAACCGTGCGCAATTGCGAGTTCTCGGGCACAATATCGGCATAATCATAAAGCGACTTGCTCCACAAAACCGGGTTGCTCTTTACCCCAAAACTGCTCATCAGGCAGATTTGCTTGTCGGCTTTTGTATCAAACTTGCTTATCAATTTATTTAAATCGGCCGCTTTGATATTGGGCATATCGGCCGGCAGCAAAATTGCCCCGTCGCAAGATGATGGAACCGCCTTTAGCCCCAAAGATATCGAGGTCTTAATCCCTGCTGCATAAGACGGATTGTACAACACATTGACGTCGTATTTATCAAGCCATTCTTCCACTTCCTCGTGCCGATAGCCGGTTATGACAAAAACCGGACGCGCATTGGATGAAATGGCCGCTTTGACCGCGCGCATAAACAACGGCTCGCCTGATTTGTCCTCGACCATCAGCTTGTTTGCTCCCGCACGACGCCCCTGCCCCGCGGCCAAAACCACAATCCCGACATTGGCCTTGGCAGAGCTTCCTGATTTGGTGTTGGCTTTAATCAATTTCTTTTGCTTGCTTGCGGCAATCTTTACCCTATAGGCCAGCCAGCTTGCGTGCTTGTGGGCAAAATCGGCCTCGGTCAGCTCTTCGGTAAACAAGGCGTGTTTAATCATGCCGTCTATGGCCGAGGTATCTACCCTGCCATAAGAATGAGGCAAAACAATTATGGTGGTTTTGCCTTTTTTGCCGATCAGCAAATCAGAGGCCCCAACCTGCGGATAAAAATAATTGAAAATCTTGTCCGATACTATCTTCAAACCCGCCGCCAAAACATTGTTGCTGCCCGATGAACACAACGGACTTATGACAAAAACCACATCCGCCCCTGATTTGCAGGCATCAAACAAAGATTCGGCCAAAATGTTTTTTTCGTACTGGCTGTTAAATTCACTGCCAAATTGCAAGCCAATACCCTCGAAATTGGTAACCAATTTCATTACCACCGAGGTAAAGTCCATGTTCTCGCTCTCGTCGCGGATGAGGTTGGTATAAACCAAGCTTACCTTACGCTCTTTAATCTTGTCGATTTGGATAAGCGCGCTGTTGCCCGATAAGCGAAACAGCATATCGTTTATCTCATCCTCGTGCAACAAAGTCGGCGTTACTTCAAGCTCGGCAATAATATCTCCCTCTTTGACAGAGGTATACGGAGCAATGGTATTTAGGATAAAATGCTCGTTAAAACCATTGAACTTATCAAGCCTGTTTTCATCGGCAACATAAATGCCGTCAAATGTGGCAACTATTTTGCAAAGCCCGTCATCATCAACAAAATAGCCCAATCCGTCCCCGCAAATCTTGGCCGATATTTGAACCAAGGCTGTGCGGTAGTCAATATCGCCATCTTCAAAAACAACACCAAAGACTTTGTTGATATCATATTTTTTTAAGACATCAATATCCTCGGCCGTCAAAGCATGACCTTTGATATAGTATTTGTCATCCAATGATACATTACGGCAAAGTCTGACCCCTATGGCCTGGTTGGTGTTGAATTCTCCGTATTGCATATTTTAACCGCTTTCTCCTACTTTAGATAATCAAGAAGTGATAAACTCATCGCACTACTCAAAACCTGATATGAGGCTTCCAATGAATTTTGAGCGGCCAAAAGTTTTACCGTGGCCTCGGTTTGATCAACATTCTTGATTGAATATACACTGTTTTCAAGGGTGGTTTGATTAAGCTCCAAGGTTTGGTTGACATTGTTTAAGGTTACATAATTGGCTGATATCTTGGCTATAACCAAAGATAATGTCTCGTTCTTGCCGTTGGTGGCTTGTCCGTTGTTGTCTATGGCTGACTGCAACATATCCATGGCCGAATTTACCAGCTGATTGACCTCGTCGGCATTGGTTACGTTGCCGTTTTCATCGGTCTGGATAAGATTTCCTTGCGCAATCTGGCCAAATGCTATAAACAGTTTGTTAAACACACTATCATTGGCGCTGATATCCATGGTGATGCTTTGGTTCTCCGAAACCCTAAAAGTCTCGGTTGCCGAGCCGCCGACATAGTAGCTGTTGGAGGTCATGCTCCATTTGGTGGAGGCATCAACGGTTATGGGCAAATTATTGAAATAACTCGGATCGGCGCTGACTATCAAATCACCGTTATTTTGGATACCTACAATCTGCAGGGTCGGTGCTACCTCGGTAGAACCCGAAAAATCAACCACCGTCCCAATTGCAAATGACGTGCTTATCGAAACCGCCGTGCCGTTGGCTCCAATGCCGTCGGTATAAGTTACATCGGCCGCAACCGGCGTGGTGTCAGAAAATGTAATCGTCTTGCCATCGGCTGATACTGATTCAACAATATAGGCCGTGGTGTTGCCGTTCTCATCGGTAAAGACCATCGTATCGCCGGCGCCAATCGTATTAAAAGCGCCCCTTACATTGGCATGCAAAGTATTGTCGGTGGCCGAAAATGTCAAATCTCCGGTGGTGGCCGCACCGCCCGTAACCGCATTGTTCAAAAAGCCGTTGGTCGAAGATAATATAAACTGATTGTCTGCCGTGGCATCTTGCGTAAAAGTTAAATCCCCGCTACCTGCCGCATTGGCTACAC
>CALXUO010000046.1 GCA_944391695.1 uncultured Alphaproteobacteria bacterium | reverse complement strand
CCACCACTTAAAAAACTCTCCCTTTAGCGGAGAGTTTTTTTGTGGTGAAGTTTGACCGCTCGAACCAACGAGGTCGTTGGGCTCGCAGAAACAAAAAATGTCCGGTGGACATTTTTTGTCGAGAGCTATAGCAGTTGTTAGGCGGCGACTTGCCGAAAGGCAACAAAGACGGTGTTACAACTGGCTTGACCGAAGCGGAGTTATTGAGCGCTAAAGCGCGAAATTTACGTAGCAAGAAGAGTCCATCAGGGCCCACCACTTAAAAAACTCTCCCTTTAGTGAACTGTCCCCCGAAAGTTGGACAGTAAAATAATTCCTAAGATTGTGATTGCAATTTTGGGGATTATTTTTTATTGGTTGTCTTATGGAAAAATCCTAGGTTACAGGGAAGATCTATTTGATGATGGGGTATAGCTTTGTTAGCAAAAAACTTTGGTGGTTGTAAACGGGGATTTTGGGTGTAGATTAGATATTATTTAGCTTAGTAAGGAGAAAGTTGATGAAAATTGTTGTGGTGGGCGGCGGCGCAGGCGGAGCAAGCTTTGCTGCCAGAATGAGAAGGCTTGATAACAAGGATGAAATTATAGTTTTGGAAAAAACAGGTGAGACGTCAATTGCCAGTTGCGGGCTGCCGTATTTTATCGGTGGTATTATTGAAGAAAGAGCCAAAATGCAAGTGGCATCGCCGGCAATGATGAAGAGTTTGTTTGATATTGATATAAAGCTTAATACAGAAGTTGTTCAAATCAATCCGCAAGATAAAAATGTCGTAACGGAAAAGGGCGAAGTTTATCCTTATGACAAGTTGGTGTTGGCTGTCGGTGCAAAGCCGTTTGTGCCGGAGATATCGGGAATTGAAAATATGCCGCATTTTGTGGTCAAAAATTTGGCCGATGCCGACAAAATAAAAAGTTTTATTGCGGAGAATAAACCAAGCAATGCTGTCGTTGTCGGCGGTGGTTTTATCGGGGTGGAAGTGGCAGAAAATTTGGCTCATTTGGGAATAGAGACCGCGCTTGTTGAAATGGCCTCGCAGGTGTTGATGCCAATTGATGCGGATATGGCGGCTTTGGTACAAAATGAGATGAGAGCCAAAGGTTTGAGGCTTTATTTTACGGATGGTATAAAAGAGGTTGAAAAAGGAAGCATCAAACTTAACTCCGGTCAAAAGGTGAAAGCTGATATGCTGGTTTTGGCAATTGGGGTAAGGCCGGACACTTTGCTTGCCAAAGAGGCAGGAATAGAGCTTAATGAAAGAGGCGCTATTATCACAAACGAGTATATGCAAACCAATATTGCCGATATTTATGTTTGCGGCGATAGTGTGGCGGTAAAGGATTTTGTGTCGGGCCAAAAGGCTATGATTGCTTTGGCCGGGCCGGCTAATCGTCAAGGAAGGTTGATTGCCGATCATATTGCCGGAAACAGTCCTTATTCTTATGGCGGAACGCAAGGGACGGGTGTTGTTAAGGTTTTTGGTCTAACGGCGGCATTTACCGGTAATAATGAAAAGCAGTTGCAGGCAGCAGGTATTGAATATGACAAGATGGTTATTATGGGAAGTTCGCATGCCGGATATTATCCGGGAGCGGAAAATTTGACCTTGAAAGTTTTGTATGATAAAAGCGGGAAAATTTTTGGGGCGCAGGCTGTCGGCAAAGACGGGGTTGACAAAAGAATCGACGTAATTGCAACGGTTATGCGTTTGGGCGGAACAGTGGCTGATTTGCGCGATGCCGAGCTTTGCTATGCTCCGCCTTATTCGGGGGCAAAAGATCCGGTTAATATCATCGGGATGGCAATCGAAAATGCTTTGCAAGGGCTGGTGAGACCTTGGTTTGGTGATGAATTTGATGATATGGTGGTTTTGGATGTTAGGCCAAAAAGTGTCTATGAGCAAGAGCATATTGCCGGTGCGATTAATATTCCGGCAGCCCAGATCAGAGACAGGTTGGCAGAGCTGCCCAAAGACAAAACCATTATGGTGCATTGCTTTAAGGGATATACCAGTTATGTGGTAGCAAGGGTGTTGATGCAAAACGGATTTGACAAGGTGTTGAGCTATGCCGGAGGCTGGACATTGTACAAGGAATTGCAAAAAAATAAGAGCGCAAACTAGGTTAGTTTGGATTTATTTTAATGATGTCGAACATGCTTAGGAGTTTTTCCCACCAACTTAATTTGTGGGGACGACTGAAGGCAAAATGCTTGAACAACAAATAGTTGGTGATAAGCAAAAAACTTATGGCTATGCCTTGGGCAAGATAGAGGTTGAACATCAATTTATCAACCAACAAGCTTAAAATTCCGGCATTGATGAAATAGCTTAAAATCCATACGGATATGCTTTTTAAGTATTCTTGTAGGTGATTGCCTTGGGTAATGAAGACCAGTTTTTTGTATGAATAAAAAGCGATAAAAGATGATATCAGCCACATAAAAAGCAAGGTTAGTTGATAGTGCAGACTGCCAAAAGCAAACACCAAAGCAACAAAAATCAGGTAACGCAATCCCATGTTGCAAGATGCGGCAATGGCAAAGCGGACCCGCTCGTCAATGGCAAACCAGCGATGAGACAATGTTTTTTCTTTGAGCAAAATGTTTTTGATAAGCATTAATTTTTCTTTGATTGAGGTTGAGGTTATAAAATTTATACACGAGGAAGAAAAATTCAAGTGAAGGTAATTGATAAAAAAAGCTGCCGTGAAAAAACGGCAGCTTTTTTTAAGAGAGAGATTATTACATATCGGCAAGGTAGCGCACATATCCTTTTGATGAATTGTCATCTGCCAACATGTAGTTTCGGTTGGCAGATATAGGCAATCCATTAAGTGAGCGGAGCAGAGAATTTACGGTTTCAAAATGTTGCTTGATTTCTTCTGCTTCGGATCTTGTCATAAGGTGCCAGTCATAACCTTTGGGCAGCTTACGAATATACTGCATTGCCATTGAACGGGTGCCCATATCTTGGCTGCCGTCATAATACAAAAGCTTGCCAGAAGGCAGGATGACACCGATGTTTTTGTAAACCTGTATCCTTGGGTAATCATTTTGGCTGGAACTTGCTTGCGATACGGTTTGTCGCGTCCAAGGTCCGGCTCCGAATCTTGGCCTAGGATTAGTTTTAGGCTTAGGCTCTGGCTCAGGCTCAGGCTTAGGCTCGGGTGCGCTGCTTGCTTGTTGTGCGTGCGCGGATATAATATCATTGATGCTGATATCGTAGTGTTTGCTTAGGTCCTTGATCAGCTCAATAACATTGCCGCGGGCAAGAGACAGCTTAATCTCTCGTAAGATTTCGTCTTGTTGCATAATTTGTATATTTTATAAGATTAATAATTTGGTTAAATCTCTCGTTGTAAAATATGAAACCCTAGCTTTATTTGTTTTGGTTTTAGGGATGGCATGTCGCAATTGGGGTTAAAAGTTGCCTCGCTTGCTTCCCATTTGGTTAAGTTTTGGGGTAGGGTTATTTTATCAATGCCTTTTAAGTTGCAGCGGTTAAGGTGAAACTCCTCCAGTTGCTTGAAAGCTGATAAGTCCATGTGTTGGTGGGAGCCGAATTGGCAATTATAAAAGGCCAGATATTTTATATTTGGCGGCAGGTGTATCACATGGTTGGCGGATAAGTCAAGGTTGTTTAGTTGCAGGCTCTCAAGCTCTTGATAGCGGCTGAAATCGGGCAAAGTGGTTTTTTCTTGTTTGGATGGTGCGATATAAAGATGTTTGAGGTTGGATGGAAAACGAATATGATCAGCCGAGGGAAGATGGGTGCAATTGGTTAGGCTGATTGCATATTCGGTAACGGTTTTGGATACGGACAATTCTTCATTAAAAATCGTTATGGCAAGGCTGTTGGGGTCATCAGAAGTATTGGGTATAAATTTGATACCGCTTAGATCAAGCTCGGATACGGCGCTAAAATCGCAGTTGGAGAAAGATACTTTTTGGATGCCGGCAAAAGAATTGACCGAAGTAATAATGTGATGGTCGGAACAGCCGTTGATGCTAAGAAATTGTACCTTGATATTGGGATATTTGGTATATTGATACGAGGGATTGTCGCTATTAATAAAGCATACAGAAGATTGGGGCTTGGGATTGATAATATCAATAAAGGAGAGAGGATTTTGCTTCGTGGTTTGGGGTGTTGTGTGGCAGGCTTTGGTATCCTCCCAAGCATAATTAAATCCAATGGCATATAGGGATTGAAAATCCAATTTATCAGAAAGATCGTGGGTGTTAAATAAGTTGAACATAAATTCTCTGGTTTTGAGAGGATCTATGACGTTTTTGCGAGCGTTGTTTATATTGATTTTGTCAATGCGCTTAAACCGCTTGAGGCTTGCAAATATATTGTCATCTAAGACGGAATTGATGTGTAGCTCTGGGGTGAAAATCAAATTTTTTGGGATTTGATGCGCCGGCAAATCGGTGAGGTTGATGGTCTTGACTTCTATCTCTTGTTTGAGATTGAAAAGATCGTGAAGATTGTCGGAAGTGTCAAAAATAAAACCGATGTGTTGTAAAATATTGCGGCCCAATTTTTGTTTGAGATTGGAAAGTGAATGGTCAGGGATATATTGCAGCAAAAGCTCGCGGCTTCTAAGCTGGTTGGGCAAGGATTGTTGGGGGGTAAATTGAAATTCGACCATACCTAAGTGTCTGAATGATTTAAGTCTTTGGATGGTTTCTTCGGTGATGGAATTGGTAATAAAATTTAATTTTTCGACCGATAGCAGGGAAGGTTGAATATAATCAAAAACAACCGAATTGCTGTCAAGGTTTTTTACGTTAATCTCGGTCGGGGGATTAAATAAATCAATAGGTTCGTTGTTTGTATCAATAATAAAACCGTATGTTGAAAGATTAGTACTCGATTTGAGGTCAGACAGACCAAAAATATCCCGATGCGACAAGAGATGAGAAAGACATTGATGCAGGGGGAGAATATATTCTTTTTTGATTTCTTTGTCGTGGTTGCCTTGGATTTACGCGATTTTTCCTTTTGTGATTTCAATAGTGGCGTGCGGAATCTGGCGGCCGTTTGGGGCTGTAGTGCGTAAAGAATAAATTGCGGTTTTGCCCTCGGTAACCGATTTATCATAGCTGCCACTGCCGACACAGTGGTGCATCTCTTGTGATTCGTAATCAAGGGCTTGGGGTGAGAGAAGTTTTACCAACAAAAAATTGCTTTGCGGCGGAGTAAAAATAACCTCGGTGTCAATAAGGCTGGTTTCTGCTTGGTTGGGAGAAAGCTTGATTTTGGCGTTTAGTTTGGCAAAATAAAGGTTGGCAAATTCCAGAAGAGATTGCCAATCTTTGGCATTGTTGAGCATGGTTTTGAAATGCCCAGGGGTTTTGACCTTGTCTGGGTTGTTGGTGATGTAGGCAAAGACAAAATCTTTGATGTGGAGAGCCTGATTGAACAGCTCTGATTGACGAAGCTTTTCGGGGATTACAATTAAATCACCTTTGGTGTCGGTTGCAAAATGGAGGGGATTGTTTTGAATAATCTCGTCGGTTAGGTATTTTTGAAACAGAAAACCACTGCAAACACAAGCTTTGGTATCGTTGCTTAGGGTATTGAAATGGTCGGATGATTGCAAAGCTTTGAGGGCTTGGACTTTGTCTTGTTTCATTTTTTTGAGCTTGTTGAGCTCAATGCCAGCGCGCTTTTTGTCTAAAGAAGTGCGGGCGATTGCTGCCTGAGCCTCAATTTGTTGATTGAGCTTTGCAAGTTCTGATTGCAGATGTTGTTTGTTTTGGGTTAGTTGTTTTCCTGATGAAATAAGCGCATTATAATATTGGCCGAGCTCTGCCATGGTATCGCCGGCATATAACTCGCGCAAAATATTGGTGTATTCTCTAAAATTGGCAATTTTCATGTTTAATCCTTTACTGGGGTATGAAAACAACCAATTTAGTATATTTTGTCAATAGTTTTGGCAAAAAAGAAATATTTTTCAGACTTGATTGAGGCGGGATGATGATTATGTCTTGGGCTAAGACAAGAGGGAGAAAAATATGGTGCTGGTTAATGATAAAATGCAAAAAGGCTATGCTTATGATTATGCGGCGGGTGTGGGAGAAGAGTTTGCTCCTGATTTTAGGCCGGAGCTGACACCTAAAGAAATGCTTGAGCTGGGGGTGTTTGAGGGGCATTATATGACCGATTGTCAAAACGAATTCCCCAAAGACTGGTTTGCAAAGGCCAAAATGAATTATGAAAAGCCTGATATAAATTGCAATTATTTTAAGGTGAAATCAAGGCAGCCGCTTAAAATTTGGCGGCAAAAAGGGTGGATTTTGGAGCCAGATGTGAGGGGATGGTTTCAGTGGTATTGCAGGTATTATATGGGCAGAAGAATACCCAAGATTGATGATATTCAAATCAAAAGATGGAAGGCTTTTAGGCGGCACAAAGCACAAATTGTAAAAAATTGTGCCATGCTTGATATCGAGTGTCGCAAAAGGCAACGCCAAGCCTTGCTGCAATGGGCTTATAATCCGTTTTTTTGAGCAAATAAAATATATATATTATTTTGTTTTATGAAATTTGATTCATTAAGCAATATTTTTTATGAAAAATAGTTCGTGGATATCCATATACTTTCAAGGTATAACCAAAATATGAAAAACAATGTTAATGAAAATATCAAAAAATATTTGGGCATTCGCGTACGCTCGTTGCGCGAAAATGCCGGCCTGACGCAAGAAGATTTGGCTAATTTGTGTGATGTGAGCTGGCGCACGGTATCGAATCTGGAACGCGGATTGGTGGTGCCTGATTTGTTGATGTTGTGTAAAATTGCCAAGAAATTTAATGTTAGCTTGGATGAACTTTTAAACATCGAATTGCAGAATCATAAGTCGTTGTCAAGGGTGGCAGAAGAAAATTTGTTGATTGAGCGGATTAAGTCAACCGATGACAAACTGCTTGAATATATTGCCGCACAAATTGATATTGTGATGAAATATTTTGCCAAAAATTAGTCAGACGTGTTTGGAGCCGGTTTTGTTGCGGTAGATGGCTTGCAATAGGTGAGATATTTTGTTGCCAATAAAGTTTTTGTCAGACAAATTTTTTTCGGATTGAACAAGCGTTTCGGGACGGCTAATCGAAATACCATTGGCTGATGGATTGAGGTCTTTTTGGATGGTGTATAATTCCATATTGCCGACTTTTTTGAGCGGAATGTCTTTGATAACATGAAAGCCTGATTTTTCCCAGTATGGCAACAAGGGTTCGGTGCAATAACCGATTGCTTTGTCATAGCCGTTGAGTTCACAAAAAGAAAAAGCATATTCCATCAGTTGCGAGGCAAGGGGTGTTTTGCGATATTCTTTTTTGCAGCAAAGCCTTTCTAGTTTGGCAAAACCATTGAAAAAACGCGCGCGCAGACAGCCGATTACGCCGTTGTCATCGGTAGCGTAGAAGTGAGTGCAGCCGATAAAGTCATTGTTGTCAAATTCTTTATCCTCAGGTACACCTTCTTCTTTGACAAAGATTTGCCGACGCAAATCCATGGCGGCAGAAATTTCTTCGGCGGTTTGAGCGATTTTGATGTCAAAACTATTTTTCATTGCTAATTCTTTCATCTATTCTTTGTGTTTATTTTCGCTTGACTCGCCTCAAATTAGAATATACTTTTTTTATAACTCTGTTATATATTTTGGGAATAATATTTAAGAGATTTTGCAAAATGAATATTAAGAGAGAAAGCGTGATTATAAGGCAGCTTCTTTATTTGCTAGCAACAATTCGTAATGGTAAAATTACGCAAACCGCCGAAGAAAACGGAATTAAGGCCTCTAATCTCAGCAGTTTGCTTAAGGAGCTGGAAGAGGTGGCAGGGGCGCCGCTGCTTAACCGCAAAAGCGACGGAGTTGAGCCAACAATGGCTGGAAAAGAATTGTATAAATTGGCGAAAGAGTTTGAAGTTACCTTAAATAAATTCAGAAATTTGCAGAAAAAAATTAATAAGCATGAGAGAATAGTGTTTTATATGCCGCAAAATATTGAGGTAGACTTGTCGGCTTTTAGGCAGGATTGTGATGTGGTAAGAACAGATGATTTTAGGGAATGTGATGTTGCCATAGTGCTTCAAGAACCTGAAAAAATGAGCAAAAATTATGAAATGACAAAATTAATATATCAAACCGGTAAGATGATTTTTAATACCTGGGCAGTATGCAAGAAAAAACAAAACAGGTCAGCTTATAAGCTCTATAAATTTTTAGTCGAAGAAATTATGTGATCAACCAAGGCGTCAATCGGCAAATCGGGGGCGTCTTTGTAGGAGACAATCCAAAACGGATGCGAAATGTTGAATTTGAATTTGCTAAGCTCAACAAGCCCCTCGGAATAGCCGGTTTTGGGGAGAAGGCCAATGCCAAGGCCATCTTTTATAACTTGGGCCAAAACCGGAGCGGAGTTGGTTTGGACGGCAATATGATTGGCCGTGTGGATAATCTTGCCCCAGTTGCTCCAAGTGGTGGTAAAAATATCGCGATTGCACAAAAAGTGATTTTGGCATAAATCATTTATGTTTTGCGGATAGCCATAGCGCGCAAGATATGACGGTGCCGCAAACAACCCAAAATGCAAAATATGTTTGGATATTTTTAGCTTTTTGCTGGCGGATGGTTTTTGATACAAAACGGCAATGTCGCTTTCGCGTATGAGATTGGGATTGGTGACGGAGCAACAAATGTCAATCGAAATTTGGGGGTATTTAAGATAAAACTCCGGCAGGCATGATGAAATATAGCCCGAGGCAAGGCCGTCGCCAACCCATAGTCTGATGCTGCCTTTGGTTTTGGACTGAGAGCTATAGTTTTTGATTTTGAGAAGAGTGCTTTCAAACTGGCTGGCTATTTCGAAAATTTCTTTGCCGTCGTTGGTTAAGACGACACCAGTTGATAGTCTGGTGAGCAAGGGAAGCTTTAATTCGGCCTCAAGCTGTTTGAGCATTTTGGAAAAATTGGATTGTTTGTAGCCGTGTTTGCTGGCGGTTTCGTTTATTTTGCCGGTTTTGCCGGTGGCCGTAAAACACAAAAGCTCGCGGATAAGACGAAGTTCTTCCTTTATGGTGGGCATCAGTTCTCTCGTTTATATGAAATTTGGTTCATTATTATATAATTGAGCTACATATTAATACATATTTTCGGGATTTGTAAATACCTAAAAATATTATCGTTTTTTAATAGATAAAAAATGCTTGCAAATTTAAACAAACGTGGTATATAAGGGCAACCTGTTGGAGAACAAGGCTTGTTTTTCAGCAGGCGAATCGTGTTAATTTATAATTTCGTGGGAGGCCGGCCATGGCCTTGATTAACCACGAAACCTAACAAAAAGGTGATGAAATGGCTAAGTCTAAAAAACAAATTTTAGGTTTAATCAAGCTTCAGATCCCTGCAGGAAAGGCTAATCCTTCTCCTCCGGTCGGTCCGGCTTTGGGACAAAAAGGCTTGAATATTATGGAATTTTGCAAGGCTTTTAATGCCGCTACTCAGAAATTGGAGCCGGGTATTCCGGTGCCGGTTATCATTACGGCTTATGAGGACAAATCGTTTACGTTTGTTACCAAGCTTCCCCCGGTTGCTTATTATTTGAAAAAAGCTGCCGGTTTGCAGTCCGCTTCAAAAGAGCCCGGTAAAGTTGTTGCCGGTCAGGTTACAATTGCTCAGGTTAAAGAAATTGCCGAGACTAAGTTGCCGGATTTGAATTGTTCGACAGTTGAGTCTGCCATGAATATGGTTAAAGGTCAGGCTGTTTCTATGGGCATTAAAGTTGTGGAGTAAGCTGATGGGAAAAAGAATTGTAAATGCTTATAAAAATCTTGACAGGAATAAATCTTATTCTTTGAAAGAGGCGGTAAAAATCGTTAAGGAAAACGCCAAGGCTAAATTTGACGAGACAATTGATATCGCTATTAACTTGGGTGTTGATCCCAAGTATGCCGATCAGATGGTAAGAGGTGTTTGTGCCCTGCCGCACGGTACCGGCAAAAAGGTTAGAGTTGCCGTTTTGGCTCAAGGTGAAAAAGCAGATCAGGCTAAGGCTGCCGGGGCTGATATTGTCGGCGCTGAGAATTTGATTGATTCTATCTTGGCCGGAAAAATTGATTTTGACAGATGCATCGCTACTCCCGATATGATGGGAATGGCCGGTAAGGTTGCTCGTGTTTTGGGTCCTAAGGGCTTGATGCCAAACCCCAAGCTCGGAACTGTTACTGCCGATGTTGAAGGCGCTGTCAAAAAAGCTAAGGCAGGTGAAGTTCAATATCGTGTCGAAAAGACAGGTATTGTTCATGCCGGTATTGGCAAGGCCAGCTTCTCGGAAGAGCAAATCTACGAGAATACAAAGGCCTTTATTGATGCCATAATTAAAGCTAAACCCCAAGGATCTAAGGGAACTTATATGAAAAAAGTTTCTTTGAGCTCAACCATGGGTGTTGGCGTTAAAATTGATTTGACCGCTTTGTAATATAAAGTGGTCGTGAGAGTTTCGGGCGGAAATTTGCCGCCCGAAAAGTCGGCAGACTTTTGGGTTTGTCGGAAAAAGCTGTCCAAGACTGCAGGTGGTGCTTGAAACGGACGCAAGTTTGATTTAGAAGCCATCTTAAATATCCTGCATAGACGGAGTTAAGTAAGATTTTTTATAATCCTTTTTTCTCCTGGGCAGATTGTAGTCCCGTCAAGGGCGGTTTGGGAGAAAATGCTTCTTCTCCTTATAAACTTGGTCTTGGCGGATTGGTTAAAATAATATACCTTCCGGGTATATGTAATTGGAGACAATAAGTGAACCGCGAAGAAAAAACACAATTGCTGGCTGAGCTTAAAGAGTTGTTTGACAAATCAGAGACCATTGTCATCTCTCACTACAAGGGATTGACGGTTGAAGAGGTTTCCGAGCTGCGCAACAATATCAGAAAAGCAGGTGCCGGCTTTAGAGTTACTAAAAACCGGATTACTCGTCTTGCTCTTAAAGGCACAAAATTTGAGTCTTTGGCCGAGTTGTTTGTCGGACCTACCGCAATTGCTTTTGCCAATGATCCGATTTCGGCTTGCAAAGTTTGTGTCGAATTTGCCAAAACCAATGAAAAATTAATCGTTATCGGCGGTGCTATGGGAACCGGTGTTCTCTCGGTCGATGAGATTAAACGTTTGGCCTCGATGCCCTCTATGGACGAACTCAGAGCCAAAATTATTGGTTTGTTGCAGGCTCCGGCTGCTCAGTTGGCCAGAGTTACAAAGGCTTATTCAGAAAAAGGCGAGGCTGCAGCTTAAGTTAGCTGGTGGCTGAGTTTTTAGTGTAATTTGTTAATTTATTTTATTGGAGAAAAAAGATGGCCGATTTAGCCAAATTAGTAGATGAATTGTCAGCTTTGACCGTTATGGAAGCTGCTGACTTGTCAAAAATGTTAGAAGAAAAATGGGGCGTTTCTGCCGCTGCTGCTGTTGCCGTTGCTGCCGGTGGTGCTGCTGGTGGTGCTGCCGCCGCTGAAGAAAAAGATGAATTTGATGTTGTTTTGGCCGAAGCCGGTGCTAACAAAATCAATGTCATCAAAGAAGTTCGTACAATCACTGGCTTGGGCTTGAAAGAAGCCAAAGACTTGGTTGACGGTGCTCCGAAGACCATTAAAGAAGGCGTTGCCAAGGCTGAAGCCGAAGAAATGAAGAAGAAATTGGAAGAGGCCGGCGCTAAGGTTGAATTGAAGTAATTCTTCTTTTAATGTTGGATAAAAAAGCTCTCCTGAATTTTTCGGAGAGCTTTTTTTATTAGTTGCCTTACAGAAAACCCCGAGTTTACTCGGGGCTGAATGCCAAGGTGTTGGAACAACACCGCTCCACGCCAACGAGCGTGGTCAAACCGTAAGGTTTGTAGCTGTTATAGAA
>CALXUO010000045.1 GCA_944391695.1 uncultured Alphaproteobacteria bacterium | reverse complement strand
TGGTTAAGGTTGAAGAATAGTAAAGGATTGCAAAAGGGCTGTCATGCTTGGAATTTTATCGCTTGTGTAGCTATTTGTACACCGCACTCTAAAATCCCTGCGCAGCACAGCCCTTTATCAACCCTTTTTCAGAGTATAAAATTAAGTTTTATTTGATAGGATTAAAACAATGAAACTCAACGAAATTAGAGATAACGAAGGCGCCAGAAAACCTCGCAAACGCGTTGCTCGCGGTATTGGCAGCGGATCGGGCAAAACTGCCGGCCGCGGTCAGAAAGGTCAGAAATCACGCTCGGGCGTTGCCGTTAACGGTTTTGAAGGCGGCCAGATGCCTGTTTATCGCAGACTTCCGAAACGTGGTTTCAAAAATCACTTTGCTAAGGAATTTGCTGTGGTTAATTTGGATACCATCCAAAAGGCAATTGATGCCGGAAAATTGAAGGCCGAGGATATTAATATTGAGGCTTTGCTCAAGGCCGGTATCGTGTCGGATAAGATGGACGGGGTTCGTTTGTTGGCCAGAGGTGCTATTACCTCGAAGGTTAGCGTAAGCGTTAACTCGGCATCAAAGTCGGCGGTTGCCGCGGTTGAAAAAGCCGGTGGTAAGGTTAATATTGTCGCCTAAGACTTTTGGTCTGAAGCTGATATAAAAAGCGGTTCATGAGAATGAGCCGCTTTTTTTAGGGTTGCAGAGGGGAGCTATTTTAGCTCTTGCAGGCGAAACTCTAATTTTTTGCCATAAAATTTGATTAGTCGCAGGTAATGGCGGGCGCTCAAGGGAGCGCCTTGTTCTATCAGTGCAATCATGTTCATGGACAGAGGCGACATTAAAGCGACATATTGGAGACTTAAGCCCTTTTGTTTTCTTAGGGCTATTAGTTGCGGCGCAAGTTCTTCGCGCATAATCTTTTTTAGGTTCATCAGTTTTAACTCCTTATTTTGCTTAATTAAAACAAAACCGCCGTTGTTAAAAAAACAAAGGCGGGGAGCTAACAAACTGTACACGAACAGTCAGACTTATTCGTCATGCAAAGCATGCTTATTTCGTCTACTCCCCAAGAGGAGTTTTTTCGTGTAAGATGTTTGTTAGACACCACCTAGGGCAACTCGCCTTAGGCAAGATTAATTTAGAAGACTAATCGGCGTTTGGCAAGTGGTTTTTTATAAAAATGGAATGGAACAGTTTTTGTGTGGGGTTATGCTGATAAAGTAGTTGCATTAAAAAAAATATTGTGTATTAATAATCTAGATTTGACGGACTTGGGGTTTTTAAGTCCGGATTGGTATTTTAAAAAAATAAGGATAGTTGAAAATGGTATCATTGGCAGAAAAAATGGCCGCAAATGTTGATATGTCGGCCTTTAGCAAAGCTGCGGAATTGAAGAAAAGACTGTGGTTTACGGTGTTGGCTTTGATTGTGTTTAGGGTGGGTACGTTTGTGCCGCTACCCGGTATTGACCCGACAATCGTGGCGGAATTGTTTGCCAGAAACTCGGGCGGGTTGCTTGGAATGTTTAATATGTTTGCCGGTGGTGCGTTGGAACGTATGACCATATTTGCGCTTAATATTATGCCTTATATCTCGGCATCAATCATTGTGCAATTGGGGCAATCGATTATCCCGTCTTTACAGGCTTTGAAAAAAGAGGGCGAGGCCGGACATCGCAAGATTACCCAATATACCCGCTATTTGACGGTTTTGATTACCATTATTCAAGGTTATGGTATTGCGGTTGGGTTGGAGAGTATGAGCAACTCTGCCGGAATGTCTGCCGTATTGCTGCCGGGGGCTGTGTTTAAGTTTACAACAATAGTATCTTTGGTTGGCGGTACGATGTTTATTGTATGGCTGGGGGAGCAGATTACGGCAAGAGGTGTCGGCAATGGTTCATCGCTTATCATTACGGTGGGTATTATTGCCAATATTCCGTCGGCTTTAGCGCAGACTTTTGAATTGGGCAGAGTTGGTTCGATGTCGGCAGGGGTCATTTTGATGTTGTTGGTGATGGCGGTTGCTTTGATTTATCTCATTATCTTTGTTGAGAGAGCTCAGCGCAAAATCATTATTCAATATCCCAAGCGCCAGGCAATGGGCAGAATGGGAGCGGCCGAAAGTTCACACCTTCCTTTGAAGATTAACCCGACGGGTGTTATTCCGCCGATTTTTGCCAGCTCGTTGTTGTTGTTGCCGATAACCATTGCCAATTTGAGCGCCGAAAACGGGCCGGCTTGGGTGCAGACTTTGTCGCAGATGTTGGGACATGGTCAACCGTTGTATTTGGCTCTGTATGCGTTTTTGATTGCGTTTTTTGCTTTCTTTTATACCGCGATTGTGTTTAATCCGGAAGAAACGGCGAAAAAATTAAAAAAACACGGCGGATTTGTTGCCGGTATCAGACCGGGCAAAAACACGGCCGAATATTTGGACTATGTGATTACTCGTTTGACGGTGTTGGGCGCGGTATACTTGGTCGGTTTGTGCATTTTGCCGGAGATTTTGATCTCGAAATTGTCGGTGCCGTTTATTTTGGGCGGGACAACGCTTCTTATCGTGGTTCAGGTTACGATGGATTTTGTCGGTCAAATACAATCGCATTTGATTGCTTATCAATATGAGTCGTTAATCAGAAAAGCATCATTGGCTTCTAAAAAGAGAAGATAGATATGAGTAACCATGGTTCGGGACTACGTGTTGTTTTGACCGGAGCACCGGGGTGCGGTAAAGGTACTCAGGCCAGGCTTTTGAAAGAAAGAATCGGCGTGCCGCATTTGTCTACCGGTGAAATGCTTAGAGCCGAGGCTTATACCGGTTCGGAATTGGGTTTGAAAATAAAAGCCCTGATTGATAAGGGAAACTTGGTGCCTGATGATATGATTATTGATATGCTCTCAAGGCGAATCGAAGAAAAAGACTGTGAGAACGGTTTTATTTTGGATGGGTTTCCGCGCACCTTGCCTCAGGCCGAAGCCTTGGACAAGATGCTTAAGGAAAAAGGAATTAAGCTTGATGCCGTGATTGAAATCCAGGTGCCAGACGAGATTATTATGGAACGTATTTTGGGGCGATATGCCTGTATGAAGTGCGGTCAAGGATATCATGACAAATATCAAAAACCCAAAGTTTATGGGGTTTGCGATAATTGCGGCGGTACGGAATTTTATCGGCGAATCGATGATAACAGGGCGACTGTGCAGAACCGACTCGTAAACTACAGAGCGCTTACCTATCCAACAATTCCTTATTTTGAGAAAGAGGGATTGCTCAAATGTGTTGACGGAACAGGCTCAATTGAGGCGGTGGCTAAGAAAATCGACGACTTGTTGGGGGTTTGATTGGGCAGTTTTGAGGTTGAATCTTGAAAAAATTGTATTTTTTTGGAAGTTTTGTTAAATCTTTGTTGACACTAATAAATTTTGTCATATAATCCGGCTTAATTTTGAAAAGTGGTGATCAACTTTTTGAATGTGGTTTAATTTTAAAAATGGAGAGTTAATTTGGCTCGTATAGCTGGTGTAAATATTCCAACTGCCAAGAAAATTGAGGTCGCTTTGACCTATATCTATGGCATTGGTAGAAAAACTGCTCAGGAAATTTGCAAAAAATCCGGTGTTTCGGTGGATCGCCGTGTTCATGAATTGAGCGAGGAAGAAGTCGCAAAAATTCGTGAGGTGATTGATAACGACGTTGTGGTCGAAGGTGAACTTCGCCGCGAGGTTGGTGTTAATATCAAAAGGTTGATGGATCTCGGTTGTTACAGAGGTTTGCGTCATCGTAAAGGTTTGCCCGTAAGAGGACAGAGTACCAAACAAAATGCCAGAACCCGCAAGGGCAAACGCAAAACTGTTGCTAACAAAAAGAAATAAGGTGATTTGAAAAATGGCAAAAGCAGTATCACAACGTGTTAAAAGAAAAGAAAAAAAGAATATTACGGCAGGCGTTGCCCATATAAATTCTACTTTCAACAATACCAGAGTTACCATTACCGACGCTCAGGGTAATACGGTGGCTTGGTCTACCGCTGGAGCTCAGGGTTTTAAGGGCTCAAGAAAGTCTACTCCTTATGCAGCTCAGGTTGCTGCCGAAGAGGCCGGCAAAAAAGCGCAAGAGCACGGTATGAAAACATTGGAAGTTGAAGTTAAAGGCCCCGGGTCAGGCAGAGAATCCGCAATCAGAGCTTTGCAGGTGGTCGGTTTTACTATCACAACCATTCGTGATGTAACACCAATTCCGCACAATGGTTGCAGATTGAGAAAAAGACGTCGCGTATAATCTATTTTTTTCAAAGATTGCGGATAATTCGTCCGCAATCTTTGAGCTGATTTGTTAAACTTTAGCATATGCAATAAAACTTTAGAGGGCATTCCAGTGATTCAGAAAAATTGGCAAGAACTTATTAAACCGACTAACTTGAATATTACCGCTTTGGAAGGAGCTAATAAAACCAAGATAGTTGTTGAGCCTTTGGAAAGAGGTTTCGGTTTGACTTTGGGTAACGCGCTTCGTCGCGTTTTGCTGTCTTCGTTGCAAGGCGGTGCTGTTACCAGTATTAAAATTGACGGAGTGTTGCACGAGTTTTCGGTTATTCCAGGGGTTAGGGAAGATGTAACCGATATCGTTTTGAATATTAAATGTTTGGCCGTTGCCGTTCATGGCGAAGGTACTAAAACCATGTCGTTGAAAGCAGAGGGACCTTGCACGGTTACCGCTGCCATGATTGAAGCCGGGCATGATGTTGAGATTATGAACCCTGATTTGGTTATTTGTAATTTGGATGCAGGGGCTAAAATCAATATGGAAATGACGGTTGGTTCAGGCAAGGGATATGTTCCGGCAGCTATGAACAAAACTGCCGATACTCCGATTGGTGTTATTCCGGTTGATGCTATCTATTCGCCGGTTAGAAAGGTTTCTTACAAGGTTGAGAATACCCGTGTTGGTCAAGCTACCGACTATGATAAATTGACATTGGTTGTTGAGACCAACGGAGTGGTTACTCCTGAAGATGCGGTTGCTTATGCCGCCAGAATCTTGCAAGATCAATTGAAGCCGTTTATCAACTTTGATGAGCCCGAGGCTGAGGCTGAGGCTGAGAAAGAAGAGTTGCCGTTTAACCGCAATCTCTTGAAGAAAGTTGAAGAACTTGAGTTGTCTGTTCGCTCGGCTAACTGCTTGAAGAATGATAACATCGTTTATATCGGTGATTTGGTTCAAAAAACCGAGGCTGAGATGTTGCGTACTCCGAACTTCGGTCGCAAGTCTTTGAACGAAATTAAAGAGGTTTTGGCTAAAATGGGAATCCATCTCGGTATGGATACTCCGGGTTGGCCGCCAGAGAATATTGAAGAATTGATTCGTCGTTGCGACGAGCCGTTCTAAATGAAAATTAAAAACCCTACCAATTTGAACTGTCCAATTTTTGGGGGACAGTTCAAATTCGGTGGGGTTTTTGTTGCGTTTTAAGCCGATTTTTTGAGGCAGAGAATGATAATCTAAAAACTAAAATTAACTTTTAATAATGAAAATCAAAATTAAGCCACTTTTTTGCTCATAGAAGCAAAAAGGGGCTTTTTTTATGGGTATAACCGACAAAAAAAAGTGGTTGTAAACTTAAAAAATTGCTATGATTCGTGCAGTTTTTAATTGTAGTAAAAAAGAGGAAATTTGAAGTGGTGGAAGAAAGTAATTTGGTAGAAAGCAGACAGGATATTTCGCCGGTTGAAATATCTGATGAAATGCGCAGATCGTATCTTGATTATGCTATGAGTGTGATTGTGGCTCGTGCGCTGCCTGATGTCAGAGACGGTTTGAAACCGGTGCATCGTCGTATCATCTATTCAGCTTATGAAAACGGTTATGATTACAATCGTCCGTTTAGAAAATCGGCGCGTATCGTCGGTGATGTTTTAGGTAAATATCACCCGCACGGCGACAGCTCGGTTTATGATGCGATGGTTAGATTGGCTCAGCCTTTCTCAATGAGAGTGCCTTTGATTGACGGGCAAGGCAACTTCGGCTCAATGGACGGCGACAGCGCCGCGGCCATGCGTTATACCGAGGCAAGGCTTGCCAAGGTGGCGCATGCGTTGATTGATGATATTGACAAAGATACTGTCGATTTTATGCCAAACTATGATGAGAGTTTGCAAGAGCCTACCGTGTTGCCGGCAAGGTATCCTAACCTTTTGGTGAACGGCACCAACGGTATTGCAGTTGGTATGGCAACCAATATTCCGCCGCA
The DNA here is from genome assembly GCA_944391695.1 of uncultured Alphaproteobacteria bacterium. GTDB lineage: Bacteria > Pseudomonadota > Alphaproteobacteria > RF32 > CAG-239 > CAZU01. The sequence continues at coordinate 2,892 of CALXUO010000045.1, read as the reverse complement.
TAATTTGGGTGAAGTTTGTGATGCTTGTTGTGCGTATATTGATAATCCGGATATTGCAATTGAGGATTTGATTAAGATTATTCCGGGACCTGATTTTCCGACAGGGGGGCTTATTTTGGGATATTCCGGGGCTAAGTCGGCTTATTTGACCGGGCGTGGTTCGATTGTGATGCGTGCCAAATGCACGATTGAAGAAATCCACAAAGACAAAGAGGCGATTATCGTCCATGAAATTCCTTATCAAGTAAACAAGGCGGCTATGATACAGCGTATTGCTGAGTTGTTGAAAGAAAAGAAAATTGAAGGAATATCCGAAATCAGAGATGAATCAGATCGCCAGGGTGTGCGCGTGGTTATTGAAATTAAACGTGATTTTCAGGCTGATGTGGTCTTAAACCAACTTTATAAATATACTCCGTTGCAGACCAGCTTTGGTATGAATATGCTGGCAATTCATAATGGACGGCCGATGCTTTTGAACTTGAAAGACATCATCAAAGCCTTTATTGAATTTAGGGAAGAGATTATTCGCCGCCGGACGATTTTTGAGCTTAATAAAGCACGTGATCGGGCGCATACTTTGGTCGGGTTGGCAATCGCGGTGGAGAATATTGACCCTGTAATTGAACTTATAAGAACATCGCCATCGCCGCAAGAGGCCAAAGATGCTTTGCTTGCTAAGGCTTGGCCGGCAGGAGATGTCGAGGCATTGGTCAAGCTGATTGATGAGCCGGACAGAAAGGTTGAAAACGGAACTTATCGTCTATCGGAAAATCAGGCAAGAGCAATTTTGGATTTGAAATTGCAACGCTTGACCGGTTTGGAGCGTGATAAAATCCACGAAGAATTGGTGGCTTTGGGCGAGGAAATCAAAGAATGTTTGTCCATCTTAAGCTCACGCGAAAAGCTTTATGGCATTATGCGCGATGAGTTGGTTGAGATTAAAGACGAATATGCTAATCCGCGTCGCTCGAAGATTGAGGACATTGAGTATGATACCGATGTCGAATCGCTGATTCAACGCGAGGAAATGGTGGTTACGGTTACTGATGCCGGATATATCAAGCGTGTACCTCTTAATGCCTACAAAGCGCAAAAACGCGGTGGCAAAGGCAAGTCGGGTATGGCTACTAAAGAAGAGGATTTTGTTACACGTTTGTTTGTGGCATCTACCCATACGCCGGTGTTGTTCTTCTCGTCAAAAGGGTTGGTTTATAAGATGAAGGTCTATAAGCTGCCTTTGGGCTCGCCAACCTCTAAGGGCAAACCGTTTATTAATTTGTTGCCGTTGGATAATGGTGAGACAATTACCACCATCATGAAGTTGCCGGAGAATGAGGCTGAGTGCAAAGATTTGTCAATTATGTTTGCAACGACCTCGGGCAATGTTCGCCGCAACTCGTTGATGGATTTTGTTAATGTTCAATCAAACGGCAAAATTGCCATGAAGTTGGATGAGGGCGACAAGCTGATTAATGTCAGAATTTGTAACGAAGACGAAGATGTTTTGTTGGCGGCTAAAAGCGGAAAATGTATCCGCTTCCCAGTTAAAGAGGTGAGAGTATTTGTCGGACGTAATTCTACCGGTGTAAGGGGAATTAAGCTTGCTCAAGGTGACGAGGTGGTATCAATGTCTATTTTGAATCACTCGGATGCAACGGTTGAGGAGCGTGATGAATATTTGAGGATATCATCGGCTTTGAAACGGAGTGAAAATGATGATGCCAAGTTTGCCGATGTGGCGGGTGAGAGTATTTTGTCGGAAGAAAAATTCTTGGCAATGAGAGAGAAAGAGCAATTTATTCTCTCGGTTACCACAACCGGATATGGCAAGCGCTCGTCTTCTTATGAATATCGTGTTACGGGGCGCGGCGGGCAAGGTATTGCCAATATGGAGATGTCGGCACGCAACAAAGAAGTTGTAAGCTCATTCCCGATTGAAGATGACAACCAGATCATGATGGTTACCGATGCCGGAAAACTTATCAGGATGCCGGTGGAAGATATCAGAATCGCCGGACGCAAAACGCAAGGTGTGATTTTGTTCCGCACCGCAGATGACGAAAAGGTGGTTTCGGTTACTAAGTTGGAGGCTGATGCCGATGATGAGGAAGAGCTTGAAACCGAGGAAGGAACCGAAGTCTTGGGGGAAAACATACCGGAGTTTGATGAGACGGAAGTAGCCGTTGAAGAACCGGAAGTGGGACCTGAGGACGAGGAATAGGTTAGCTAAACAGGGGATGCAAAGATTAAATGTATCCCCTGTAAAGTTAGATGGAGAAAGAAGATGCCGTTTTTAACCATAAAAACCAATGCTTCACGGCAAAGTGATAAGTTGGCAGAAAAAGCTGCCCAGATATTGTCTCAAGTTTTGGAAAAGCCGTTGAAAGTGATTGCGGTGAGTGTGGAATATAACAGAAATATGGCTTTTGACGGAAGTGAGAGCAAGATAGGTATGTGGATTGAAGTAGCTTCAATCGGGTTTAAGGACAAGGCAAAAACAGTAAAAGTTTTGACGGATTTTGCAGTTGAAAATTTTGGGGCCGAAAAAGATTTGGTTTGTGTGAGGTTGGAAAATTTGAACAAAACTGATGTTGCTCACGGCGGCTGTTTATTGGGGTGATGCTTTTTTGGTCGCCACTCAAAGCAGATAGCCAAAAGCCAATAAAAAAACCACCGCTTAGGGTGGGAAGAGTAAGGACGGCTTCTAGCTTACTAGGCTCAAAAAAGTTTTTTCGCCAAGTGCGCGTCGGTCACTTGTTTTTTAATTTTTGTATCGGCGCTTTACATCGCCTCACAAAAATAACAAAACTACGTCTCTTTAAGGTCAAAATCAACCGGAGCAGCGGTTGATTTTGTCCTCGAGCTGATCCGAACAGGCAGTCGCTGTTC
>CALXUO010000044.1 GCA_944391695.1 uncultured Alphaproteobacteria bacterium | reverse complement strand
CTTTCGACCAGAGTGATACACTCATAATTATCGGTGTTGACCAAAAGATTGATGCGTCTAACCTTAAAATAATCAAACGCTAAGCCAAACACCGCCTTTAAAATGCGGCGAGAACACCAATGTTTGTCATTGGTATAAATTGTCCACCACAAGTCTTGATGAGGGCTGATATCATGATAAATCAACCCGCCCAATAGTTTATCACCTTGCCTAAAACCAAGAGTAATGTGCCTGCCTTTAAGCCATTTGGTATCAAAGCTTAAACCCTGACACACTTTTTGGGTGATACGACCGTCTTTATCCAAGATGATTTTACAAAATTCCGCTGGCTTGCTCATAGCGAACCCCCGTATCATACCACTCGATTAAATTGCCTCTGGTCTTGGTCTTAAACACTATGGAGGCCTTAAACCCGGTGGCTGAATTGGCTATCCATTGCGAACGAATGGTGCCTTTTAGGGTTTGCCATTTGGTGCCGATTGGATTTTTGAGGCTTGACCATTTGGCTTCATTCCATTTGGTGATGCCGGTGTTGCCTACGTTCTCGGCATAATTGGCTTTGCGCTCTTCAAAATCCATATTGGTATAAATAACCAAAGCATAGCGCATTGATGATTTGGTACGCGGATTTAGAAGCTCGATTTTTTTCAAATTATTGCTGCCTAAATTGCTGAAAGCCTGCTGCACCTCGCCATAGATATGGTTGCCGGCATCGGAATAGCCGTCGTCAAACAAATAAACCCCATAATCCGAGCCAAAATAGAGCTTGCCTTCAAACAGCTCCCAACAATATGATTTGATATCTGTAAACCTGCACCAGGCACCGGTATTTAAGTTAATTACATGTTGCTCAAAATTGCGCGATACCGGAACATTGAACAGGCAATATCCGCCTTTGGGGTAGATTATGCCTTGCCAGCCGTTTTTGTTTTTGTTGTTGGCGGTGCGATCTAAAACCAGGCCTCTTATCTTATCAGAAAAAGCTGTTGAAATACTGCCGGCCTGACTTAGAGGCAAAACCTTGGACAAAGGTAAATAGCCTTCCTCGGTAATCAAAACTATATCGCCTTGATATTGAAAGGCACATCTATAACCAATGGGGCGCGAAAGTTTATATGAACCTTTGAGCTCCCAGCCATCTGCCGAATTGGGATTGCTGCCGGAATAAACTAAAGCCTCGCCCTCGGATGTGATAAACACGGTTAAATCGTCAATTCCCTGACCGCCGTCTTGAGTCCAACAGCAAACAGCCATAATATGTCCGCCAAATCTTGCAACCTGGCTTAGATCAAAAGAATACAATTCTCCTGATATATTACCAGCCTCTTTGGCATACCAAACTTTCATTGAACCTTTTTCGACAAACCACAAAAACTGCTTGGATACCGTACCGGATATTATTTTGGCGGCAATTAAATTCTCGGCTGTAAAGCCCCAGTTTTCAAAAACATCATCGCCGTTATCATCGACATAAAATACTTTGGGCGTATCTACCCCGTTCATAAAAAACAGGCGATCTTTATATTGTACAGTTTGGCAACGGTTTTCCAAAAAAGAAACATTCTCATACTCGGTAATGTTTTGTTTGGAAGACAAGTTATATGCTTTGCCCGATGATATGCCTATAAACCGTGGCTCATTATATTTTTTATAAGACGCCAGAGTTAAAAACTTGGATGATGTTTTGGCATAAACACTATAACCTTTGCGCAAAGATAATTTGGTATCTTCCGGAATATAATTATCCATAATGATGGCATCGGTTTGAGGCATTAGATCCAAACTATCTCTTACATTTAGGCCGCCAATTGGGGCCGGAAGAGTATAGTTTATTGATTTGTTGCCTCTATTTATCTGTTGATTTGACATTGATAATAACTCCCATATCAATCATATCGGACAGGCTGCCGGAAAGCTCTATGTCCTTGACGGCCAAAGAGGTGGCAAACTTTTTCTTTAACTCGCGCTCGTACTCGACATATTCTTCCGCATAGTCCATACCGTTGCGTTTTAACCACCGCCACAAAATACCCATCTTGACCAAATATTCATCAAAAATCGGAACATCGGTGTTTTTGGTTATATAAGCTTTTTCGGCATAGCCTTTTTGCGGATCAAGGCAGGTGGTATTGGATCGATATTGAAAAACAATCTTGATGCCATCAGGCGGCGGTGTTAGAAACTTTATCATACCGGTTTGAATTTTGAATTTGATACCCGATGTTGCCTCGCTGAAATATTTTTGTTTCATCCAATCCTCGGGCGTGATGGCGCCGATTACTTTTTCGCTATAGTCTTTGACATAAATGGTATTATTAAGCAGCGAATAAAAATCAGGACAAATACCGTCCAGCAAATAATTGCATCGGCCGCCGGAGGTCAGCAAAACGCCCTCTTTGGTCAACTCTTGCCAATCGCCGTATCTTAAAAGACTGTCTAAAGCTGATTTGGCAACACTTAGGAAAATACTATCCTGCTGAGAAGAGGAGTTAAACAAATCCTCAGGCCTTTTGGTGGCGGCCAAATCTGCCACTTCCTTACATATTTCAAGAATTGATTTCATCTTTTTTTCTCCTTTTGCTTGGTTTCTTCAAACAGGCTAATTCGGCTTTTAGCTCTGATATTTGTTTGAGATACTCTGCCTCTTTGGCGGCAAAATCTATTCCTTGCTTGATTTTGCGGCTTTGCGCAATAAATTGGCGGGCTTTTAAGCTTTCATCTCTTAGTCCTAGTTCTTTGGCATGCTCGTCGCTCAACTCAGCCAAAGCCTCGATACTAAAAATGCCGCGATATTTACACGTCTCTACCTCTTGAGCGCATAAAAAGGCAAATTCTTCCAACGGAGTGCCTTCTTTGGCTTTGGTTTGCATTAATTTATAGCGGGCATATTCTGCCGGAAAGCGGTTGATTTTATCTTTATCTGCTGGTTGATCAAAAACCTCGGAAGTGTTATCCCGAAGTCTGATTTCGCAATAACAAATGCTTTTAAATACCGGCAGACCATCTTTAGTTGTTTGATCTGTTTTAATCAGACGATCATAGAATTTGGCAATAACACCGTCATCACAGTGTTGCTTGGTTTGATCGATAAGATTTTGATAGGTTGCAAAATCCATTGCTTTTTCCTCTTACTTAAAATTAAAGGGGGAAGAAAAAATTTCTCCCCCCCCTCTTGGTTTGGTAATTATGGTTTTATTCGCCTGCTTCTGAAGTTGAGGCCGAAGCTTGCGGAGTATTAATCAATACACCTTGCAAAGCAGCATTTGACATGGTCATATTACCGGCCCAGCCAATGATGCGATACATGGCATCCTGATTGATGGCCATACGATCTCCACCAATAACTTTCATATTGCGGTCTTTGTGCGGACGCAAATATAAATAGTTGGTATTCAAGAAATACATATGGTTCTCCGGGCAATATCCTCCCTGACCGCCATCAAAAATTACGTCGGCTCCTTTGTATTTGAGCGTGGTGAATCCGGCATCAACCAACTTGGGATCAGAGTATCTGGCCAAGGGCTGTAATGCCTGCTCAAAAGCAGCATAGAGCTTATCATCGGTTACAATCAAATCAGGCTTGTCAACACCACGAGAGCAATTTAGGTACATCTCGTTCATGTGTTGAATAATGTTGGTGCTGTCAATACCCTCAACGGTTGCTGACTGGTTGCGCCAAAACTCGTTGCCCGACTGCGAACGGTCGATGTTGCCTACCGTGCCGGTGGTGGGAGCATCGGCAACCAACAATTTTAAACCTCCGATTGATTTACCGTTGGATGCGGTACCATCGCCATACATGGCTGCTGCCAATTGGTTGCTCATGGTCTTTTCGGCATTCTGAATCCTTTTTTCCATCAACTCCATTACTCTGGCATGGCCCGAGTTTTTGAGCAAGTCTTCACCCGAAACGGCTACCGGAACCGCGCAAAGTTTGATGGCATACTCGGCTGCCGTAAACAATTGTTTTGGGGTGTAGCTGATGGTATCAAAACCAGAATACCAAACCATATCGCCTTCGCCATACTCCAGCTCTTCCAAAATCTTGGAACCGCCCGAGATGGTGCGAATATTCGATTTTTCTTTTAATTTGGACAACAAGGCATTGTTTTTGGAGATATTATCCGCCAACTTGCCTGCTCTTGATTCCAAAGTGGTTGTAAACAAATCATTATAAGCTGTATTTGCCATTATTATTTTCCTCTTATGTTAAAAATTAAAAATCATCGTTACCTAATGCCGCAAAACGCATCTCAAGTTCTTCGCGCAAACTCATATCTTTGGTATCGATATCAGCTTTGCCTTTGGGTGCAAAAGCTGCTTCTTTGGATTTTTTCGCATCTTGACGTTTGAGTTCCAAAGCCCTTTGAGAACGCTCGGCAATAAGTTTGTCCCTGGTGGCGCCATTGAACCAAATTGCGGTTTCGTAGGCATCATCAAGGTTGTTTGCAACGCCTTTTTGCAATAAATCATAAATATCCTTTACGACTTCTTTGAAATACGGATGTTTAGGATTGCCCGAGGCGTCGCTTTCTTTGGCAAAATCTTCAACCTGTTTTTGCACTACTTGTCCGGCCAAAACAGATGACAGACTCTGCCCTAAAAAATTGCGGTTTGGCACCGCTTGGTTGACTGTCGGCCCTAACTTCACATTATAAGCATCGGCCAACAGTTTTATGGCATCTTGAGGTGAGCGGCTAAACAAGGCATCGATTTTAGCCAAATTATTCATCCACTCTTTTGAAGAATTGATGCCATAACTTTTGAGCTCATCGGAGCGAGAGGCATAAGCATCATCAAGCCATTTGTAATCCCCTGCCCGATTGCGCAATTCTTGAAATCCTTTGTCTACTTCTTGCTCCCTGATGTGCAAATATTCGCGCCACTTTGGCGGAAGTGTGGCAAAGGTTTCGGCAAATTCTTTTTGATAGTTTGAAGGTGCTTTGAGATAGGCATCTTCGATATTGTCTTCAATAACAGTATCTTCTTTCGATACATCTTGCGGCGGAGTTTCTGCCTCGGCCTCATCTTGAATATTCAGCTCTTTGGCAAAATGCTCCAATTCATCTTTAATTTCACTCATTCCAGATCCTTTTTTTATATTGTTGAACAATCTCGGCAAAAATCTCTTTTCGCCGATTTAACTCATTACTCTGTCTGATGTTTTTGACATAGTCGGCAGAGTAATCAGACTGAGCGGCCAAATTATTGGCCTTTAGATAACGGTCGATATCCTTGGCTGAGGACGCAACCGTCCCATCCGGCAGAATAAATTCTGCCGAAAAATTCTTGGTAAAATATGTCATGATTAAAGCTCTTAGTTACTCGAAATTCTTTACCAAACCAGTACCTATTGAGCCTTCTTTGTCTTGCAATTTGAGGGCGGTTTGTAATTCCATCTCTTTGTTGGTAAGAATATTTTTCGATGTTTCTTGCTGTTGTTTGAACAAAAGCTCGGCCTTCTTAATGTCGTTTTGTTCTTTCTTAATCTGATAATCAAGGTTGTTTTTCTCACGCTCAAGCTCTAATGCCAATAATGATGTATTGGGCTGCTGAGGCTTTGGTTCATCAGGAGTGGAAAGTTCTGCTGCTATTTTATCAAAACAACTGTTTAAGACACTGTCATATTGTCTGGCATTGCTCATACCGGCAACAATGCTTGATATCATTTGACGATATAAGTCAAGCAATAATGGTTGCTTGCTCACGATATCAAAAGCTTGGCCAATTATGGTGTGGATGGTTTTGATGGCTTCCATATTTTTGGCAGTAGAATCACTCTCGGAAAAAGTTACGTCGCTTTCGATACCTAATATCATGCCCCGAAGTTTTTCAGCTCGCAAAAGCTCTACTGCGGCCAACGCCTCGGGCATGATGCGATCTTTAAGCGGCAAAAACGACAATAATTTATCGCTGTCAAAATGCTCGCAAATTATCTCGGCTTTGATTTTGAAAATCTCGGCAATAAACCTTTGCATATCATTTTGACGATCTTGGTTGCGCAAGGTACCAAAGTTGGCTTTTTTAGTAATGGCGGTTGCCGTATCATTGGCATTTGATGTACCTCTCATAATATCACTAACACCGGTTATTTCATAAATGGCATTGATGATATCAGCTCTTCTTTGGGCCAATGACTGCAAAGCCGTGATATATTGGTCTATCGGCATAAAATCGACAATGTTTTTGATGCCACCGGCCGATTTTAGACGCTCAAAATCTGAGATACTGACCAAGGTTATGTCTTTGTTTAGGATATTGGCCAGCTCAGGAAATGCATTGTCATAACAACCCGAAACTTTGAGAGCTTTCATGGTTTTTTCCATGCGAGCGGTAACTCCGTCAAGCTCATCTAACAGAGGTTTGATTTGCACATAATCAGGCACCGGAATAATGCTGTCGTTGGCAAGAGTGGCAAATAATGGTTTGGGCAAAGGATAAAAGCCGCTCAAACCTAATCCGCCGTCAATAACTTTGAGAAATCTTGTCGGACAAGATTTGCTCAAATATAAAACCTTTTCACTTTTTTTATCCCAAACTTCATAAACCTCTATGGATTTTTTGTCCTCGCCTTCGTTGATTAGAAATGCTTTTATATCCTCGCCAAAGGCTTCAAGCATATCAGACATGCTTAGGTATTTTTTGACGGCAAAAAAGCTGCAATCTTCCCAAATACCGATTTTGTCGCTGTCGGCGATAAATGTTATAGGATCAACATATTCGGTGGTAACCTTCTCATCGGTTTTTAGCTCAAACTCTAAACCATTAACGTCTTCAATCACCCCAAAAGAGGGACGATAGCGTTCTATCACAATACCGGTTCCACCCAATAGAAAATCATTGCGGGCATATTTAATCACGCTGTCAAAATCAAATTGCTCCAAATCCCAACTTAAAGCACGCTCTAAAATGCGGCAGGCAAGATTTTGCACCTTGTCTGATGATTTGTCTTTGCGCTCGATATAAGGTTTTGGTTGTTTGAAGTACAAAAACGGCTTTAAGGTCTCAACAGAAGACCAAAAAATATTTTGCTTGTCGGCCTTGGTGTCATTGCGATAATATTTGCGAATATCGGCAAAAAGTTTGTGATAATCGCGATAGTGTGACTCGGCCTGGGCTATTTTGTTTAGCCATTTTTCTACTTGTTTGGACTGGGAAATAAAACTATTTTTGCTCATTTTCAAATACTCCTAAAATTGAATTTTCTCTCACTACTACAACTTCTTTGTCATAACTCGGAAGCTCATCGAACATATGAAACAAAACCCTGTCTCCTTTTTTGACCGAAGAAACTTCTGAGCCAACACTCTCCACCGTGCCGATGTTGCGGCTTTGGTGATAATCGTCCATTAAAATTATGCCCGCCTCAGTGGCAGTTTTTTCGGGATCGAGCCTGATAAAAACCCGATCCGATATTGCTTTAATCATATCATTTTTCCTTATAATAGAAGTTAGTGCTTTTACCATTTGCTCTCTTTAGAGAAAGAGAACATATCTTCAATGACGACTTGTCCGTTGCCAAAAGTTTTTACTTTGCCGGTGTCATAAACCGGCTCGGCAAAGGTTAAAACAAAAGCGTCCGCCTTATCCGGCGAACGCCCTAATCTTTTTTTTACTTCGTCTTTGCTCTCTAATAATAACCGCCCTTTGCTATCATAGCGTTTTTTGACGGAACATAGCTCGGTTAACAAATCTTCATCGGGAGGAATTTGAACCGGAAGCTCTTGAGTTAGCCAAGCCCTGGCATTGTCCCACATCTCGGCTCGGCGATTGACATAACGCGATTCTAAAATCGCTCTTGCGCCAAAATTAATCGCCCGCACAATATCTCTGAAACCGCGAGAAATCAAAATGTCATAAACCCCACCGCCGACACCGCCAGAATCCAAAAATACCCTAGCCGGAGCATAGTCATTGATAATACCTTGACAATAATCGGCAACACTCACGACATCTTGTTTTTTTAAGGTCTCAAATTTGAGGCAAAGTCTTCCTTGGCGAAAACAAAACACCGTCGTATCATCTCCAAAACGGGCGATATCCAATCCTATCACCAAAGGTGATGTCGTCGAGGATATCTTTGCAACAAATGCTTGGCGCACGCTTTGGGGCGAAATGAGTTTGGAAGCCCCAACAGATAATGGTTGGCCAAGCCAAATATGCAGATAGTCATCAGGTGATTCAAGCCGGCATTTTTCGGCCTGTAATTTTAGTTCATCGGGACAAAATGGATTGTCATAATAATTAACCTGACAGACCAACGTCCTTTCGTCAGGATTGGCTGCCAGCAAAACCCATAAGGGATCGTTTTCTTCCTCGCGGTTCATCGAAATCCAGATTTCGGAAGCATCTTTGCGAATGGTCGGCGATAAGATATCCCACGATTTTTTGGAGATGGTTTGCCCTTCTTCAATCCAGGCAATATCTACTCCTTCCAATGATTTGATTTTTTGAATATCTTGATCCCTCAAGCCTTTGAATATAAATTCGGTTCCGGTTATTTTATTGATTATTTTGCTTTCTTGTATTTTATAATCCTTGAGCTGATAAAAAGCTATGCGCTCACAAAGCAGCCGATAAACCGAATCTTTGATGCTGTCTTGAACCTCCCTAAGGCAGGCAATAAGCAGTTTTTTCATGCGGCCTTTAATTAATAGACTGTCGGCAAAAGCATAGGATTTGCCCCCGCCGCGGCCGCCATAATAAAATTTGATGCGCTTTTTTTCGGTCAACAGTGGTGCAAACACCTTAGGTATTCGGGCAGTAATTGTTTGATTGTTCATGGGACTAAAATTTCTCTTTACTTGGTTACAAATTCTACTAAAACTTTTTTCAACTCTTCATTCAACAAATTATCGGAATTGTCTTGCCAGGAGGCTGGGAAATTGTTTTTTAATATAAAATCAGCTTTATGCAACCGCACGCATTGGTCAACCAAATAAGCCTCGCATTTTTTCTTGGCTCTCCTGATAAGCTCGGCAAACTCGGGCTTGTTTTGATACTCATCCAACTCTTGAGACGAGATACCTAAATAATCACAAAGCCCCGTTAGGTGTAACGGGGCTTGCTCGGTTAAAAAGGTAATTTCTCCTTTTTTGGCATTGTAGATTTCGCTCTTAAAATTAGCGCGCTCAGAAAAATATTTTTCAATTTTGCGCTCCATCGCCGAAACCGATGCATACTTAACCGGTGTTGCAAGCCCCATAACTTTTGTTTCCTGAAGGTGAATAAAAATGAATTAAGATAAAAAAATGGTGAGAAAGTTCTTACCCACTTCCTCACCATACTTGAATTTATACACTCACCCGACGGGTATGTCAATATGGTTGGAAAAATTTTTTTTTACCACAGCATAAAAACTCTTCCAAGTATAGGGATTTCAAGGATTATACTAAATATTATATGTGTGGATAAACAGCCGAATCGGAGTTGATTATATAAATTCAAAAACAAAAAAAACAATGCATAACCTTCGATAAAATCCATCTTCGTAGTCCTTATATTAATTTAACATAACGCTTTTACTATATATTTTCATTAATGTAAAGTTTTAATTACCATTTTAGATTTGTTTCAACTTTTTAGTGTAGGCATCGATGATTCGATCTAGGCCGCGACACAAATCCACCCGATATAAAAAATTAATATAGGCTTTTTGTCTGTCGCTGATATCTTTGGGCAAAACCGGCTCTTGCTCCTGGAGGCATATTTGTTTTACCATCGGCCAAAACTCTTTGGGAATTGACCGAACAGCATGGCGATAACGATCAATTATGTCATAGACATTATCGTCAAGGTTGGAAGATGATATGTCAACCTTGTCATTGTTAAAATAAACTACCGGCATTTGCAATTTGCAAACCAGTTGATAGTCTGTCATAAATTTTAGGCCGAATCGCAAACGATCATCCTCGCCATAGGGTGAATGTTTTAGTTCTAGCCACCCCTTATCATACCAGATTTCAAGCAAGGTTCGCTTATAAAAGACATCGTTTTTTTTAATCATTCCTTTGGCGATGACATCTTGTTTGGTAGTATATTTTGGGGTGGACATTTGGTTCTCCTACAAATAGTTATATTGTATTATTACAATGCTACAAAATGTAAAGTCAATGTAAATTTCAAATTTCATAAAACCTGTTTACAAAATTGTAAAAATGCAATATACTTCCTTTGAATCTTGAGCTTTTGAGGGAGAATCGTTTATGGATAAGCTACAACAAGTTAGGGATTTTTTGGAAAATACAGTTAAAGAAAAAGGCTTGAGCCTTAATGCTTTGTCTTTGAAATTGGGCAAAAATTCTACCTACTTATTTCATTTTATCAAAAGACATTCTCCAAAAAGACTAGATGAAACAACCAGACGCAATTTGGCGCAAATATTGAATGTCGATGAGCAATCTTTGTGTGATTTTCCTCTGCCTACAGGTCTTATACAAGATAAATTTAGCGCCATTTCAAGCCTATTTAATTTTGCCAGAAACAAAGAACCAAACCTTGTCGCAATTGATGTTTGGGATATGGACGGCCCTAAAAAAGGACGTTTTGAGCTCTTAAAAGAAAATATCATCGGGCAGATTTTCCTGTCCCCTCAGTTAATCAGAGCTTTTACTCCGGTAGAACCTCAAAATCTTGTAATTATCAAAACTGCAGGAGAATCGATGACACCAACAATTAACTCCGGAGATATGATATGGCTTGACACCTCTTGCTCTACACCTTCGGCAGACGGTATTTATATGCTTAATGCCTCTGGCGATGTCATCATAAGACGTTTGCAAATAAATCCGTTTGATGGTTCTATTGAGGTATCTTCCGACAACAAGGCTTATCGCTCTTTTAATATGAAAGACCACAAAAATCTTCATGTTTGTGGTAAGGTATTGTTTGTTACCAACAAATTGGCATAAATTTATTTATCCACATATATTGTAAAAATACAAAATTGACTTGCAAAAAATTTTTTACCTGCTACCACTATTGTATATTAACAATGGTGGCAACGATGACCGATGAACAGTTAAAAATTGTATTGGATGAACTTTTTTTCGATTTTGAAGACAATATCTTTGTCAATGACGGAGTATGGCCCAGAAATGTAAACTTGATATTTGCCTTTTCTGACTATATCGAAGCCATGAATGATGCCGAGATTGCCTATTATCTGAGCACCAATCAACAAACCACTATCGATAGATTTAGGCTTTTGGCCAGGCAAGGTATCGAGACCTGGCTTAAACAAAATATGAAAACTTTGATGATCTAGTCTGCCTCAAACAATATCAGCGGAACATTCATTTCCTCGGCCGTAAGCCCGGCATGATTGCCCAAAAGAGGTGTATGCTTAATTCCTCCCGGTTCTTGGTAACTGATGCATTTGTTTTTAATCCCTATGGCAACAAAATCGCCTATGAAATCATCTACCATGGGGTGTTTTATTCCTTTTCCAAGCAAACCGCTTTGCAAAAAATCTTGCTTGGATAGTAGAATAAAATATTCGCCAAACAGCTCTTGAAATCTTTGGCTGAAAAATTCTCTTTTATCATCACGGATATACAAGCTGGCGCACCTTCCTTCAAGCGACAGAGGAAGCCGCAGGCAATCATCCAACTCAGGATAACCGTTTAGAGATATATATTCCACATCAATCTGACTGTGATCGGCTGAAATTATTAATAGTGTATCCGTTAGATTTTGAGATAATTTTTGTAAATGATTGTCTATATCCGATAACACATCCCTCACCTCTGGTGATGAAACGCCGTAATCATGCGTGGTAGAATCGGGATTAATCCAATAGGACGATATCAGCTTGGGCGAATTGTCTTTCGCAACAATATCGGATATTTTAACGCACATCTCGGCAAAACTTTTGGCACCATTGGGCACAAAATCCGGAAATACCTGATGATATTTAACCGCAGGATTATGTTCTGTAATCCGCTTATAAATCGTTTTGTAAGGCAGTAAATCTGCTAACTTGGGTTGGCCGAGTTTTTCTCCGCTATAATAATCGCGGTTTAGAAATATCTCTACGACACGATTTATGTCCTTAAAATACGGCATCCACCCAAGCCAGCCGTGCTCTATCGGATAGAGGCCTGAGTGAAAACTTGTGGTTGCCGCGGCAGTGGTGGGCGGAAACACACTCGAAATCGTGCCGACACAATGACGCCGCAAAAAGCTTTGCTCTTTAAGGTGTTTTTTTAAGATATTTTCACCAAGCCCGTCCAAAATCATAAATATGATATTTTTTTTGCCTTGCGCCAAAACCTCATCTAGCACACCAAGCGTCGGATGAAACGGCTTAATGCCATAATGTTTGAGCAAAGAATTGCTTAGCGAGACTATATTATTATTGAAATCAGGAAACAGCATCTTCAACCTATATTTTTTAGTAATAATATTATGTTAGCGTATTTAATTAATTTGTCATCAAAAAAAGGAGCCTTAATCAAAGGCTCCTTTTAATAAAAATATTAAATTTATTTATGAGTGATGGAAATTTTTTTCTTCTTGCCTTGCTCGTTTTGTGATTTGGGGAACAAAACTTTTAAGACGCCATCTTTATAATCGGCTTTGGCATCATCAAATTTTAGATCCCACGGCAGCGGAATGGTGCGTTTGAAAGAGCCATAAGAAAACTCGGAAAAATAACTTCCTTTACGGCTTTCTTTCTTTTCTTGTTTTTTCTCGCCGCTGATGGTCAGATAGCCGTCGGAAGAAACCTCCAAATCAATGTTGTTTTCGGGAATTCCCGGCAGCTCGGCCGAAACGACAACATCATTCTCGTTTTCTTCAACCTCTACCTTCGGCATGGACTGACGTACGGAGGCAGGAGTTTCAAAAGGCAAATCCAACATGTTGCCGAACAAATTATTGACCAAATCGCTAAACTCGTTATTAAAGCCATAACGTAACGGCGTATTGTGGTGATTTTCTTTACGATTAATCATATCATTTGACATTTCTTTTCTCCTTGTATAAAACCTTGTTCATCCTTGCTGATTATTCAGTTAGGAATTAATTTTGGCAAAATCAAGAGCATTTTTATATTTTTTGTTTTGAGGAAGAGAAAATGGATATTAGCTCAAATTATCAATATATTGGCAAAAAAGTTAATATAGTTATTGACCGCCCAAAGGGTTCAAAACATCCCAAACATGGTTTTGTTTATGAGGTTAATTACGGATATGTGCCAAACACGGTTTCAGGCGACGGTGAAGAATTAGACGCCTATGTCTTGGGTGTTGATGAACCGTTAAATAGTTTTGAGGGAATTTGCATTGCCATTATTCATCGAACCAACGATGATGACGACAAGTTGATTGTTGTTCCGGAGGGAATAATTTTATCCAATGAAGAGATTGAAAAACAAACTCTCTTCCAAGAAAAATGGTTTGACCATGTGTTGATAAGACTTTAATTCGTACCTTTTTAATTTTTGTTAGTAAACTATTTTAGCATAATCTGCATTCGTTGTTCAAAAGGCTTAAAGCCATATTGCTCGTAGAATTTGTGGGACCCAACATTCTTATTAAAAACCCCCAAACGCACCTCATCAATTTCTTTGCTGCGGCAAATTTCCATAAAGCTGTCCATCAACATTTTACCAATACCTTGATGCCTTTTACTTTTGGTAACTCCGAAATTGCCGATATGAGCAACTCTGGATGCTACCAAATACGGAGCATATTTAATCTCTGCCTGCAAATAACCGTAAATATTTTTATCATCTGCAGCAACCAAAACAATATAATTTTCGTTATCTAAAGATGCCAAAAAAGGTTTTTGTTCTTCTGTATCATTCTGAGGGGTAAAATATCCATCTAATAAATCTATATGATGCTGTCTGATTTCACGGCACAATGCCATAACCTGTGGCAAATCTGCACTTTTAAATGTTCTTATCTCCATTTTTGCCTCTCTGTGCTAAAAAATTAATAATCTCTTTGGTGGTTTCTTGCGGTGATTGCTTGCTATTATCAATAATCAAATCAGAAAACGGAGGGTTTTGATAGCCCTCTTGATACATTTGTTTTATCCTTGTAATCTCCCAATCATCAAGCTCCCTTGCTCCGCGATTTTGCAAACATACCTCTAGTTTGGGAGCTAAAGTTATGTTGACAAATGATGTATCTTTATCTTCCAAAGATTTCCATTCTTGATACAAATTGTGGCTTATCGGATAGGCAAAAACAATATTTCGATATGATCCATTTTCTTTCTCTTGCTTGATTATCTTGGCCAAACGATTGGTGCGCTCGGCCCATCCTTTCTCCATTGATAGCCCCAACCTTTCTTGCTCTTCATCTGATAAAAGCTCGTCTACCTCAATAAACAGGGCTTGCGGCAAGCTATTTACCAAAAGCTTGGAAACTGTTGTCTTGCCAGAGTTTATCGGTCCGTTGATGTTTATTATCTGCATTTTAATTTCGCTTTATCGGGTTATTTTTTTATAAAATTAAACAACAACGAGGCCAAAACGTCAAGCAAAAGCCATATTTAGGTGGTGAAACAATTTTATTGTTGACAAATTGGACAGATTTTATAATGCTCTTAGCATGTCTTAAAATTATTAATTAATAAATTTATAAAGATTATGAAAGCAAAAAAAGAAAAAAAAATCTTTGAAAAAATCAAAGACGTTATCATGAAGAATATTCCGTGGATTAACCCCAAGGATATTACGCCTGAAGCTTTGCTTCGGAGAGATCTGGCAATTGACAGCATTGATATGCTAAACATTGCTACCGATCTTGAGGAAGAATACGGAGTATTTGTTGATGACGAACTGTTTGAAAAAGACCGTACGGTCGGAGATTTGGCGGAATTTATTGCCAAACAAAAATAATATTGTTTAATTTAAAAATTTTACGAATTATGGAAAAAAAAGCTATTTTTGAGGCGGTGAGGGCTATCATCGCAAATGATTTTGCACCGAGGTTTGCAGCTCAGTCTCAGCAGCCGGTGATTGAAAGAGACACCCGCTTGTGGGCAGATCTGAGACTTGACAACCAAGATGTCAGGGAAATATGCAGAGAGATTGCGTCCCGGCATGGTGCCGGAATAGACGTGAATGATTTTGTTGATGCTAAGGCAACGGTCGGGCAGCTTGCCGACTGCTTGGCAGACAAAATCCTGTAGAACTACCACAACCGCTTTCTGCCAGACAGAAAGCGGTTGCTTTTTTATTTGTCTTGCTGCCAGCCCTTGGCGGCGCGACACAAATAATCATGCGGCAGATTTTGCCCAGGATAGGCAACAACACCACAAACAATATTATGCCCTGCGGCCTCGGTTTCGGGCAAAATCCATGGCTTATCGGTTAGTTTGTGATAGGCCAAGTCGGCAAAAAGCCTGGCTTCCATATAATCGCCGAATCGTGAAGTAAAAATTTGGGGCGGATTGGTAAATCGTGAACATAATTTGGCAAATTGCTCTTTATGCTCCTCAAGAACAAAAGCTTTGCCTTGCAAAAGAGAGGCAAAACTATTATACACTATCGGGTTTTTCCAACCACCGCCAAACAAAAAAAAGTTTGGCTGAATGCCAATTCCATCTGGTATCAGGGTTAGCCCCTGAGCCGCTATATAGGCGGCAAAATACTCAAAAGTATGCACCACATCGGCAAATTTGATGTTTTGCGCAGAAACATGAGCAAATATCTCGTCTTTATGGTAATAAGCCGGATCACCTGATTTGGGAAGTTTGGTCTCGTAATAAGAGCGCCCAAAATCAAACAATTTTTGCAACAATTCTTTATCAAGTTTGCCGTCATAGCCATAACAACCGTCTTTATCAAACATATCTTGGGTATGAAGCCTGATATAGTTGTCGGTATATTCGTTAAACGGACCCGAATCGGCACTTAGGATAGCTTTGCCGCCACGAATAATGGCAAAATTGGAGGTGTTGCCGCCGTTATAGTAGCAACCGTCCCCCTCAAGTGATGAAATGCGGGCATTGTGCGGAGCAACCAAAGGCGCCCCTTCAAAACCCGACATAATAAAATCTGAGCGAAAATCATAAACCACTACAATACCGGTTAAATCGGCCAACATTTGCCCCGAACCCATTTGCAACGTATATGGTACTGAGCCGTCAAATTTGGCTTTGGAAGGCGGATTGTGGTCAAGTGTTTTGCCGTGGAAACCTATGGCATCAATGCTTGATTTATCAATGCCGTTGAGGTGGCACATTTCGTTTATGCAGGCAGCAATTTGCCTAATATAATCATCATGAACATCTCGAAAATCCGGCAATGATTCTATCTCTTTTCCGGTATGGTTAAATGACCGCGTCCTCAAGTTTTCTATCCTTTGTTGCATATCTGTGTCATAGGGTCTGCTAAACTGACAAATATCTTGCATAGTGCCGTCATCATCAAACTCGGTTAGAACCAAGTCGATGGCATCCATTGAATTGCCCGTCATATTGCCGATAATTCTGTATTTGGTCATGATTCTTAAATTACTTTGTGGTTGGTTAAATATATTGATATTTTATTTGAAATTATGCAGCACGCAAGAGTTTATTTCATAAAAACAGGGTTATTTATTGACTTTGGGGCTAAGCCGTGCTACCTGATTATTGTTTTGCTTAAGAATTAATTTAATTATTTAACTTAACTATCATATTTTTATGAAAAAGTTTTTTTATGTATTAGCCGGTATTGCCAGAGTGGTGATGCTGTTGGTATTATTGTTGGTTACTGTCTTATCGCCTTTCTTTATGCCTTCGGTTTGGGCGGATTTTGTCGATGAACTGCATATTATGGATTTGACATCGGTTGTTGACTGGGCAAAAATTTTGTTCTCGGGCTTTTGGCTGGTGGCAGGGACTTTTATTCTGATTGGTTGTGTTTTGGCATTGTTGGTGTTTATCGCGCTGATTATCATCAGAGTAGCAACCACCGGCAAGCCGATAAACTATTTGTTCTCTCGGTCATGGGGGGGGGCAATATCCTTTATCTGGCGAGGCGGAGAAAATAAAGAATAGACCATATTATAGAGAGCTTCCTTATGATAAGGAAGCTTTTTAGCTTTTTGGGGATAAGTGGTGTTTTGCCCCGCCATTTTCAATATGTTTGCTGATGCCATATTATTAGATTGGCAAAAGAATTTGCTTTATTATTTAAATGTTTTTTATATTGATGATGCTAAGCAAATATTATAAACAAACTTTGCTTTTTAATCAAAGTGTTATAAAATATGGCACAATAACGTAAAAAAATATAGGTTATACGTAATGTCGTTTTACAGTAATGAATATATAAAGATATTAAAAGAAGAATTTAGATTGTTTGACACAGATAAGAGCCAATATGCTGAAATTGTAGAATTAATTGCTAAAATAGCTCCTAATGACAAACAGACACAACTATATAATTTTGCATATTATGGTATTCTTCGTCGTATAGAAATATTAAATAAATGTGTTGAAAACATATTTAATATACGGAATTTTTATTTAGAAACAATTCCTGATAATAATGAATTGTTAGACATAACAATAAATCTTCAATGCTTTGTCGTAAATTTATATGGAGTTTTAGAAAATCTTGCTTGGGTATATGCTATATGCATTAATTTTAAAGATTCAAAATATGAAACTTCTTTTTTTGGCAAAAAAAATAAGTTATTAGATACATTGCCTGAAAATATAAGGAATTCTTTCGTCGGTGATGAAAAATGGTTGAAATATATAAAAAATATCAGAGATTTATTAGCTCACCAAGAGCCTTTTTATATACCTCCTTATTGTGTAATTATGGAAAAAAAGGATAAATGGCAAGTTTTAGAACAAAAAAAGAGTAACGTAAAAAATAATTTTGTAGCTAAATTACATAAAATGGCTAAAAAAAGACACTCTTCTCGTAGTCCCAAAACAATTAGTCAAATAATGTCAGACTTAAAAAAACAAGATGAACTTGATATTCAAGAAAACGAAATAATATCAAAAATAAATAAAGAACAAGAAAAATATACGGTTTTTCGTCCTATACTTGTTACCAATACCAACAAAAAAGATTTTTTAAGTATACAATTTTATCCTCAAGTCTTGGTTGATATAAAAACGATTTATGAAAAAGTTAGCTTAATTTTAAAACATATTGTTCAAATTAAACAAATATAGTTATGATAACTATGTCGGCTGACGAATATTAAAAGATTATCGTATAGGGATTATTTTTTCGTTGTAATGAAGATAAATGTCATAACAACTAAGAATAGCTTCTTGTATATATTTGCGTCCTTTTAGTTCAAATTTATCAAAAGATTTAAAAGCCTCTTGAGTATTTGCGAGCTTCTCGTCAAACTCTTCTTTATTAAATTTTTTCATTATATTTTTCCTTATTTTCTTTGTCTGCATAATAG
>CALXUO010000043.1 GCA_944391695.1 uncultured Alphaproteobacteria bacterium | reverse complement strand
TTTCTTTGCGCAAACAAACAAGTTGCGGCGCCAGCTGATTGCGCATAATTTTCTTTAAGTTCATCAGTTTTAACTCCTTAATTGTTATAAAACAAAACCGCCGTTGTTTAAAAAACAAGGCGGGGAGCTCAAAAACTGCACTAACACAGTCGCGTTTATTCGTCGTGCAAGCACGCTTATATCACGCACTCCCCTTGTGAGGAGTTTATTGTTAGTGAGATGTTTTTGAGACACCACCAAAGCAACTCGCCTTTGGCAATAAAAAGATTATAAAAAATCGTGTCAAAACGCAAGTGAAAAATAGAAAAGCCAAAAATTTAGGTGTGTTTTTTGAATATTGAGATTTTTTTTATAAAGTTAGTGGCTTGTATATTTGCAAAATTGCTTTAGTATGAGGTGTGAAGTTGGTTTTTTGAGATAAAAAGGTGGCGGATGAAAAAATTTTTGTTTAGTGGATTGGTTGTTTTTGTGGTTTTGGGTGGGTTGTTGTTTTATCGAAAAGTCGATTTTGATAATGAAAGGCAGAAGATTGTTGATGATAAAAGTAATTTTGAGGCTGATAAAATAGTCGTGGAAAAACAACATCGCAAAATGCACTTGATTGCTGATGGCAAGATATTGCGGGAATATAAAATTGATTTGGGGTGGAATCCTGAAGGCAATAAAGAAAAAGAAGGTGACGGCAGAACACCCGAAGGAGTTTATAAAATCTCTTATAAAAACCCAAAATCAAAATATTTTTTGTCTTTGAGAATATCCTATCCTAATGAAGAAGAACTTAAAAGAGCCAAAGCATTGGGAGTTGATGCCGGTGGAGATATTATGATTCACGGATTGCCTAATGTTTTGACTATTTTGGGGTTTGAAAAAAAATTGTATAATGATTGGACAAGAGGATGTATTGCCGTGCAAAGCAATGAGGAAATGGCTGAAATTTGGAAATTGATTAAAATTGGAACATCAATAGAAATCAGACCATAAATTTGATTATAAAAAATAAATTTAACTTTTTATTTACCAAAGAGATGTTAGTATGGACTCGTGCGGGAGAAGCTTGCCGCACGAGTTTTTGTTAACAAAACTAAAGGATACAACCAGGACGTTGTTACAAGAATTGACACATCGCCCCTTATGGGATTTTAGGCTTTCTGCTATATGTTTGGCAGAAGGTTTTGTTGTATCTAGAAAGCGAGGTGTGAGATGAGTAATATAACTCTCAACGCCTCAATGCGCAGCAATTTGCTGAGCCTAAAAAACATTGCCACCCAAATGGACAAGACACAGCTTATTCTTGCCACCGGCAAAAAGGTAAACTCAGCCATCGACAACGCAAGCTCTTATTATCAAGCCCGCTCGCTTTCCAACCGCGCGGCTGATTTGACCGCATTGTTGGACAGCATGGGCCAAGGCATCCAAACCATCGAGGCGGCCACAACCGGCATTGAACACGCCATCATCATGCTAGAGCAAGCTCAAGCTGTTGCCAATTCCGCTTTGGAAAAAGGAGAAGAAATTATTGCCAGAGTTGCAACCAAGGACGAACTATTGGCTGCGATTCAATCAGGAAAATCAGGATTGATTGTGATTGACGGCGATATAATTTTATCAGAAAACCAAACCTTAGAGCTAAAAGACGGGCAATCTTTGGTCGGCAAAAAATATTTGGGAGAAACAGGTTCGTCTTCATTGGAATTTAATATCACTAATTTTGAAAATCCCACAATCATGGTGGGCAATAATTCTATGATAGCAGATTTGGATATCAACTACATAGCCTCTGATAAAAAAGCAGGTAGTGGTATTATATATGCTGACGGAAAAACCGGCGTGGTTATTCAAAATACTAATATTGATTTTAATATCAACTCTACCTTAGATGGATATTTTGGCGCCATTTACGGAGGCGAGATAGAGGTAAGGGGATATCTTAATATAATTGATAACGGCGCAACCTATCCTGATTATTCAGTCAATCATGATAATAGGGTAAATAACGGAATAATTAAAAGCACGTTAGCACTTAAGGATAATGCTGTATTGAATATTAATATGAACGGTTGTCAATCTCAAGGTGTGAGAAATGCAAATATTGTTTTAGAAGGCAACAGTATTCTTAATATTAAAACCAACGGTTATCAAGGTATAAATATAATAAATTCTGATATCACCATGAAAGATGAAAGCATAATAAATAGTAATAGCCTTTCTATCGGAATGTTAAACACAACTTTGAATATGGAGAACGCCAAAACCAGAGTTAATATGAAAGTGAAAAATGCTTTTGGGTGTTCATCGGCGTGGAGTGAGCATCAAATGTTATTAAATATGACATCTGGTGCGCAAATTACTACAAACTCCGGTGTTTATGAAGCAAAAGATAATGTCTATGCTGTTTTGCCTGATAATTTTTGGGGCAATGACTTAAGCTCTTTCGGGGTAACACAAACATCCACCACGGCTCCTGATCTTAGTTCAATTTTTGATGATTTTGCCCAATATATTACCGAAAGTTCAAACAAGGTCGAAAATTTAGCCAGTCAAACTTCGGAAGAAAAACAATTTGACCAAATCATCAAAGAATATGACAAACTGTTGTCAGATTGCGGCTATCAAGGTATCAATTTGCTCAAGGGCGGCAACCTCAAGGTGGTTTTTGATGAAAACCGAACTCATGTCTTTAATGTCTTGGGGCAAGATATCACCAGCAAAGCGCTTAATATCACCGAGGCTTTGTGGCAAACCCAAGGCGATATTGAAGATGTAATCAACCAGCTCAACACCTCTATCACCACACTTCGTTCTTTGGCCGAAAATTTGGGCAATCAATACTCGGTTATCACCACCAGGATTAACTTTACCGAGGGCTTAACCGATATCTTAGAAACCGGAGCTGACAACCTCACTTTGGCAGATATGAACGAGGCCTCAGCCCAATACCTCTCGCTCCAAACCCGCCAGCAACTGGCAATTAACTCGCTCTCTTTGGCGTCACAATCAGCGCAAAGCATTTTAAGACTGTTCTAAACGAAGTATAATAAGAAACTAATTTAGCCCAAATAAAACCCCTTTGAGAGGGGAAGCTCAAAGGGGATGGGGAGATTTAAACCTAAGCTGACTTAGTGTTTTATCTCGTGGTCTTGGAATGGTTTCATAATCGATTTGGCAAAAGATTTTTTGGCCGCATAAGTCATAAACAGGGGTTCTTCCATTTTTAGGGCGCCAAGTGTCTCTTCTAGGGCCTCGAAACTTTGGTAAATCTTGCTCATCAACGCTAAGTTATCGGTTACAACATCATAGAGAAAAGTTTGGTCTCGCTTGTTCATTTTTCGCTCCCTGGTTGTTTTTTTTATGAGTATAGTATAAAGTGCTAATTAAGATTTTTCAACATAGTAAAAATCGGTTTTGGGTGTCGGATTTTTTGTACAACCAAAGATTTAGGAGTGTCCGGTAAACGGAGCGAAATTGTTGAAGTTAATCCCCAGCGACGACAGGGCTAAAGACAGCTTGGTGTTATCGTCGGAGCTGAAGACAAGCTCGGGGGTGGCATCGGTTATAAGCCAGCGATCGGAGGCAATCTCGGCTTCGAGTTGGTGCGGAGCCCAACCCGAATAGCCAAGTGTTATAATTTTTTGTTTGGGGCCTTGCCCGGAGGCAATGTCGCGCAAAACGTCCAAAGATGATGAAATCATTATTCCGCCGCCGATGTTTAGACTGTCTGAAAGATGATATTCGTCAGAGTGAAGAATAAAACCTTTGGCTCGTTCTAGCGGACCACCCTGATAAACCCCTACAGAAGCCGGAGTATCACCAAACTTGAATGGAAGTTCAAAAGCCAGGTCTTGAAAAGAAATCTCTTTTAAGCGCTTGTTGATGATGAAACCCATTGCCCCATCAAGACCATGTGAGCAGACATAAATTACGGAACAGGCAAAGTCATCGTCGGCATAGGGGGAAGATATTAGGCACTTGCCTGTGAGATTGTTTATGTCTATCTTTTTCATAGCTTGTGTGAATGCTTTAACTTTATGTATACAATATCTATTCTATAATATAGTATAAATAATAGTAAAAATCAATTTGCTTTTGGTTTAGATGATGAAAAGTTTGCGCTTTATTGTTTGCTTTGTGCTTTGGGTCTGTTGCGTTAATTTGGCTATGGCCGAAGACGGCGGCAGAGTTATATTGGATTTGAAGAAAGATAATGATGTTTTTGATAACAGCAATAAGGAAACAATGTCCGGTCTTGTTAATATGGCGGCAAATTATTGGCAGGATGTTAAAGAATATGACGAATTGCTGGTCGGTGAAAGTGTTAATAAAGATTTTAGTGCAGATATTATGGCGAAATATCCAGATTATAGCCAGAGTGTTGCCGAGGATTGGCAGAAGTATGTGAGAAAAGGAATTAAAGGATATCGCTTTTATAAAGATATGAAACAAAAACTTATCGACTGGGTTATGAATCAGGAAATGCCTTTGGTGGTTGATGATGATCAATATGAAATGGGCGGGGATGAAGTCTATATCGAAAGCGATAAACCGGTTGTCGTAAAAAAATTTAAAAAAGTGGTGGCTTATTCCGATAACCCAAGAGAACAATTATCTGTTAAAGAAAAATTGGCCAAAGATCTTGATATTGAACGGCCCTCAGATAAAATTGCCAAATATAAAAAAGCCCTAATTGAAAGAGACTGGGAAACCTTGTTCTTGAGTGATTGGAAAAATTATATTCAAAGTATTTATAATAATCCTACAGGAAAATCCTATATAAATAAAGATGCTGCAGCTGCTATCTTAACACGTTTTGATGGTGTTGATCAAAGTGGAAAAATTGCCGGTACAATTGAGGTAAAAACTACCCAGCCGGCTTGGGTTTTGTTGAGTGAGTATGAAAAATATGACGGAATAAAAGTTAATTTTGATAGGGCCGAAAATTTCGATTTGACCAAAATGGCTTTTGCTTGGCCGCAGTTGATAGAAGATGAAAATGGAAAAGTGATTGCCGGATATTCGGCTCAGTTTCCGATTTATTTTGAAGGAAAAGCTAAAAATACGAGACAAAATGTTAATATCAGAGCTGATGTCGCAATTAATGTTTGTTTGGAAAATAGTTGTAAATATGTCGAATTGAAGCCTGAAGTCGTTTTGAAAACAGCCAAAGAAATCAGCGAAACTTCGTTTGCCTCTTATATAGAAACTGTAAGAATGAACACACCAAACGAGAAAAATGCAGATAATTTTGAGTTTGACGCTTTGATGCTGGAGGAAAAAGGTGATGAGAAATTTTTGATATTGAGCGTTAATACCGATGATAATTTGTTGTTTAATGTGTTGATTTTGGGGGAAGAAGCTGAATATTTTGCCAAACCGCAATTGAGTGTTGATAAAGATTCGGTTGTGGCTAGGTTTAGATTGATTGATGAAAATTTTAGCCCGCAAAATAAAAATATAAGCTTTTGGGTTGTCGGTGAAAAAACTAATCAATATGTTCATACCATGAAAGTCGACAGAATTTTGAGTAATAATAATCAAAATTTGATGGTTGCGGCTAAAGTCTTTTTGGGGGCTTGGGGCGGTGGATTGCTTCTTAATTTGATGCCGTTTGGTTTGCTGATGTTGCTGATTAAGTTTTCGGAAATTGCCGGGTTTGGCGGTAAAAATAAGCAAAAAATCAGAGCTGATTTCGGAGAAAATGCGGCAGGAATATTGGTGGGCGTGTTGTTGATGATGATATGGTTCGGAGTTAGAAAAACTCTGGGAGATGATTTGAGCTGGGCTATGCAATCGCAAAATGTTTATGTTAAGGCCGTGTTGATATGGTTGGGTTTGGTGGCTTGGTTGTATGTTGCTGGCGGTTTTGGGTTTGTTAGGGGAATTAATGGAAATTTCAAAGTTGAGCTTGGGCAGGGTATCGGGTTGGCTTTGGTGTCAATGTCTTTGCCGGCGCCTTATGTCGGAAATGCTTTTTGTGTCGCAAGCAGTTATGGTGTCGGGGGAATTGCCGCGTTTTGTTTGTGTTTGGCTGTCGGATTGGCGATGCCTTACGGGATATTGGCAATATATCCCGAAATGGGAAAATATGTTCCGGCGCCGGGGGTTTGGATGAAGAAACTCAGAACCGGAATAGGCTGGTTGTTGGCGCTTTGTGTCGTTTGGATGCTGGCAGATATGGCAGAAAAAACAGCAAGCGCTTTAATTTGGCGCTGGCTTGTTTATGTTGTTGCGGTGGCGGTAATTGTGTTTTTTAGAAAGGTGTTTTTGGCTGAGGTTGATAAACTTGAAGATTTAAACAGGGCAAAAACTCTAAAACAAAGAGGAAATAAAATCTTTGGCGGAATAGTGTTGGCGATAATGATATTAAGTTTGGTCGATGTCGGCCGAAACGTTGTTGAAAAACAGGACCTGGTTCTAAATACAATCAACAGAGAATTAATTGATGAAAATATTAAGAGCGGCAATAAAGTTTTGATTAAAATCGAGGCAGATTGGTGCCTGGCTTGTCGGTTTAATAATGCGCTGGTGTTTAATACCGAAGAAATGGAAAGCGTGCTAAAACGAAATAATGTAACGGTTTGGGAAATAGACGGGACTAAGTATAAGCCGGAACTGTTTGATTTTATGCAAAAATTTGGTCGTGTGGGGGCGCCGTTTTATGTATTGTTTTCGCCCAGGTTTTCGGAAGGATTGGTTTTGCCCGAAATTGTTAATACCGATGATTTGAAAAATGTTATGGCTATGTAGTGTTGTTAATAAAAAAATTCTTGCACACAAAAAAGCATTGTTGTATAAGAGCGTTAAAAATTTGGGTAATTTACATTGGAATAAAGGAGTTTTAGCTTATGTCAGGACACTCCCAATTTAAAAATATTATGTACCGCAAAGGTGCACAAGATGCCAAAAAAGCAAAGGTTTTTGCTAAATTGGCCAGAGATATTACGATTGCTGCCAAGTCTGGTATGCCAGAGCCCGATAAGAATCCGCGCCTGCGTTTGGCAATTGCCGCGGCCAGAGCCGAAAGTATGCCCAAAGATAATATTGAGCGCGCTATTGCCAAGGCAACACAAACCGCCGGCGGCGACGACTATACCTCAACTCGGTATGAGGGGTTTGGTCCGGGCAAGGTGGCGGTTATTGTTGAATGTTTGACCGATAACAAAAACCGTACGGCCGGAAATGTCAGAACCATATTCGGCAAACGCGGCGGCGTGATGGGCGAAAGCGGGTCGGTTGCGTTTAATTTTGAGCGAATCGGCTTTATTCAATATCCTTTGGCAACAGCCGAGGCTGACGCCATGTTTGAGGCGGCTTTGGAAGCAGGGGCCAATGATGTGGCAAGTGATGATGAACATCATGATATTGAAACCCTGCCCGATGATCTAAATACCGTAACAGAGGCCTTGGAAGCCAAATACGGTACGCCCTCGGCTTCGCGTTTGGACTGGAAGCCGTTGGTTAAAACCGATATCACCGATTTGGAAACGGCTAAAAAGTTTTTGGATTTTGTGGATGCGTTGGAAGATGACGATGATGTCCAAAAAGTTTATCATAATGCTGAGTTTTCGGATGAGATTATGAAGGCTTTGGAGAGCGAATAAGTCTACAGGTGCTTGCAAAATAAAATCTCCGCTTTATAATAAGCGGAGATTTTTTTGTATCGAAAGAAGGTAGTTATGAGGATATTGGGTTTGGATCCAAGTTTGTCTTCAACCGGATGGGGGGTGATTGAGGTGGAAAATAACCGTGTCAGATATGTGGCAGACGGGTTTATTGCCACAAATACAAAAGCACCGATTGCCGAGAGACTGAAAGAGATAAATAAAACTTTATCCGAGGTGATAGAACAATATAAACCCGATGAGGCGGCAATTGAGCAGGTGTTTCTTAACTCTAACCCAACCTCAACCATTAAGCTTGGTATGGCAAGAGGAGTGGTGATTATGACACCGGCGCAATATGGCATAACGGTTACCGAATATGAGCCCAACAAGGTTAAAAAGGCGGTGGTTGGTGTGGGCAAAGCCGAGAAAAATCAGGTGGAGACAATGGTGAAAATTTTGTTGCCGGGGTGCAAGCCTAAAAATAATGATGCCTCGGATGCCTTGGCGATTGCGTTGTGCCATTTTCAATATCGCAATGCTTATGGGAGAAAGTAAAATGGATATTATAGCAAATGTGGCTCAAAAGGTAGAAGAGCTTTTGAATGCAGATAATTCGGGACATGGGTTTGAACATGTGGAAAGAGTGTGGAAAATGGCCGAGGCAATATATGCCAAAGAGGGAGGCAACAAAGATGTTGTTGCGTTGAGCGCTTTGCTGCATGATGTGGATGATTATAAGATATTTGGCCAAACATCCGCCGATAATCTTACTAATGCCAAAAAAATAATGCAAGAATGCGGTGTGGAAGATGCAATACAAAAACAAGTGTGCGATATTGTTTATAATATGGGATATTCTAAATTGTTGGCAGGCATCAGGCCCAAAACAATTGAGGGAAAAATAGTCTCTGATGCCGATATGCTGGATGCTTTGGGAATTAACGGAATTATCCGCACGTTGCAATATGCTTTTATGAGGTGTCAAAAATACGGCAAGCCGATATTTGACAAAGAAGCCTGGCCGGAACTAAACTTGTCGGCAGAAGAGTATAAAAAAAGCGATAGGCGCTCGGATAACTGTATTAATCATTTTTTTGAAAAAACCTTGAAGTTGAAAGATTTGATGTTGACAGAGGAAGGCAGAAAAAAGGCAATTGTCAGGCATAATCGAATGGTTATGTTTTTGGAAGGATTTTTTGAGGAAAACGATGTGCCGGAATGGGGAAAGTTTTTGCAGGAGTTTTTGTCGCAAAGCAGCAAAGAAAAAATTGCCAGTTGATGAGATTTGGCTTGAAAGAGCGGCTTGAAGTGTATAGTTTATAAAAAAGGACAAACAAAAAAGATGATTGCTAAACTAAAAGGTATAATTGATACAATAGGCGAAGATTATTGTATTGTCGATGTTAACGGTGTGGGGTATTTGGTGTTTGCTTCCGCCAAAACGTTGGGACGTTTGCAGCTAAAAATGTCGGCCGCATTGTTGATTGAGACGGTGGTCAGAGAAGACAGTATTACGCTGTTTGGCTTTGTGGATGCTTTGGAAAAAGAGTGGTTTAATACGCTGACCAAAGTGCAAGGGGTGGGCGCAAAGGTGGGTTTGAGCATTTTGTCTGCTCTGTCGCCGATGCAGCTTGCGCAGGCGGTGAATGCCCAAGATAAAAACTCCTTTACCAGAGCCAACGGTGTGGGGCCGAAACTGGCCGCCAGAATTGTGACTGAACTTAAAGGCAAAATCGTGACTGTTCCGATAGTTGAAGTTGCAAAGGATATTAATATGGCATTAGATGATGATTTGACACCAAAAGAAGAAACAGAAGCTTATGAGGACACGCTTGCCTCAAGAGATGATGACCCGACCAAGATGGAAGATGCAATATCGGCTTTGGTTAATTTGGGGTATCAGCGGCTGGAGGCTTATAAGGCGGTTAATCAGGCAATAATTAAGGCGCCAGATGCCGACATGAGCGAGCTGATTAGGCTGGCACTAAAAGAGTTTGCGATGAAGGATTGAACTTAGATGATGGACGAGAGAATAGTAAGCCCTAAAAAACAGGCTGAAGACGAAAGAGAAAACGCAATGCCGGTTAATTTGCGCCCAAATTCTTTGAGCGAATTTGTGGGGCAGAGGGCGGTTTGCGAAAACTTGAAAGTGTTTATTGATGCGGCCAGAGCAAGAGGCGAGGCTTTGGATCATGTGCTGTTATTCGGGCCTCCGGGGCTTGGCAAAACAACCTTGGCCTCGATTGTGGCAAAAGAATTGGGTGTCGGGTTTAGGGCAACATCGGCGCCGATGATTTCAAAATCTGGTGATTTGGCGGCAATCTTGACCAATTTGGAACGCAACGACGTGTTGTTTATTGATGAGATACACCGGCTTAATCCGGCAATTGAAGAAGTGCTTTACTCGGCGATGGAGGATTTTCAACTTGATTTGATTATCGGCGAGGGGCCTTCGGCACGCTCGGTAAGGATCGATTTGCAGCCGTTTACGCTTATCGGTGCAACAACTCGCTCGGGGATGTTGTCAACTCCGTTACGCGAGAGGTTTGGAATTCCGTTGCGGCTTGACTTCTACTCGCCGGAGGATTTGCAAAAAATCGTATTGCGGGGGGCAAGGCTGTTGAATATGCCGTTGTCTGAGATTGGGGCGTTGGAAATTGCCAAGCGCTCGCGCGGGACGCCGCGTGTGGCGGGAAGGCTGTTGCGCCGGGTTAGAGATTTTGGCGATGTGAGCGGAGCTAAAGAAATTGATAATAAGTTGGCGGATGTGGCGCTGAAACGTTTGGATGTTGACGACTATGGTTTGGATGCTTTTGACAGGCGCTATTTGAATTGTATTTTGCAAAACTACGGCGGCGGTCCGGTGGGAGCAGATACTCTGGCGGCAGCCTTGTCGGAGGAGCGAGATACGATTGAGGAGGTGATAGAGCCGTTTTTGCTGAAACTTGGTTTTTTGCAACGTACTCCGCGCGGAAGAGTAATATCTGATTTGGGGTGTCAATATCTGGGAGTGCCTAAGATAAGAAAAGAAAAATATTCGCCGCAGCTTGATTTGTTGGAAGGATAAGAAATGATAGTTAAACCTATTGCGCCGACTGAAGGCGAGATGAATGATGGAGAGTTCTTGTTTCCGGTTAGGGTTTATTATGAGGACACCGATGCCGGAGGAATTGTATATTATGCCAATTATCTTAAATTTGCCGAAAGAGCAAGAACCGAGTATTTGCGCTATTTGGGCAAGTGCCAAAAGGAAGATTTGGAAGGAGAAGAAAAAACCGGTTGGGTGGTTAGGCATTGCGAGATTGATTATCTGAAACCTGCCGTGTTGGAAGATGAGTTGATGGTTACGTGCAAAATTACCAATATCGGCGGCGTTACGGCTATTATGCACCAAGAAATTTTGCGGGGAAACGAGGTGTTGGTGGTGATTGATGTTAAGGTGGCGCATTTATCTCTTGCAACCAAAAAACCTGTCAGAATCCCCAAGGATTTGCTGAGTAGAATGGCATAGCGCAGAGATTTTTGCTTAAAACTCGATTTAATTAATTGAATCTTTAATCTTTTTTGCTATTTTGCAAATAACTTTGTGAAATAGCATGTTTTTTATAAGGAAAAAAGAGTATGGAAACAGAAGTATTGCAAGAGGTGGCAAATAATTATTCAATGTGGGATTTGTTGTGGTCGTCTGACAGTGTTACCAAGTTGGTTTTAATCGGATTGATATTGGCATCGGTTTGGTCATGGGCCATTATTTTTGAAAAATTGGGGACAATGCGCCAGCTAAAACAACGTACCGCCAAATTTGAAGAAAAATTTTGGTCGGGCGGATCTTTAGACAGATTGTATGATTCTTTGGGGGCGAACCCTAATGAGCCGATGGCAAATATGTTTGTGGCGGCGATGAAAGAGTGGAAACGCACCAATATCTTGAAATCCAAAACCGACAGAGGTTTGCGCGGAGTGTCGTTGCAACAGCGTATCGAAAAGGCGATGATGGTATCGATGGATAAGGATTTGGATGCTTTGGAAACCAGACTGGGCTTTTTGGCCTCTACCGGTTCGGTGGCGCCACTTGTTGGCTTGTTTGGTACGGTTTGGGGTATTATTGACAGCTTTAACGCTATTGCCATAACTCAGAGCAACTCGTTGTCAGCTATGGCTCCCGGTATTGCCGAGGCTTTGTTTACAACTGCGTTTGGTTTGATTGCGGCAATTCCGGCGGTGGTGGCATATAACAAAATATCGTCGGATTTGGACAGATATGCCAAGAAGTTGGAGGCGTTTATGTCGGAATTTTCAACCATATTGTCGCGTGAGATTGACGATACGGCCATCAGAGCCGAAATGGCAGGAGAATAAAAATGCTTATTAACTCGCGCAGGCGCTCCAATCGCTATCAGCTTAATTCGGAAATAAATATTACCAACCTGATGGATGTGATGATGGTGTTGTTGGTGGTGTTTATGGTGGCGGCGCCATTGATGACATCGGGTATTGCGCTTGATTTGCCCAAGGTCGGCGGCAAGGCTTTGGAGGGAGAAGATACCTCGATTAATGTCAGCGTGGACAAAGACGGATATTACTATATCGGGCAGACGGAAGTGCCGGCAGATAAGATTGTGGCCAAACTTAATGCCATAAGAGAGCAAAACAATGAGGTTACGATTACCATATCGGGCGATACGGAGGCCGAGTATGGAAGGATAATCGGATTAATGGCGCTGTTGAAAGATGCCGGTTTTGATAAGGTGGGCTTGAAAACCGAGCCTAAGCCTTTGCAAAAGAGGAAAAAATAAAACTTAGATGACTTCGGGATTAAAAAAATCTATAGCTTTGCACCTGGCGGTTTTTTTGATATGGGTGATTGAAGTGCCAATGTTTTGGTGGAACAGAACACCGGCAGGGCAGGTGCCGATTATTGTCGATTTGAAGGATGTTAAAATATCGGAAATGACTAATCTTCCGCCTAAGGCCAAGTTTGGCGATGAGGACAAAGAAGCCAGCAAAATAAAACGCAAAATCGAAAAACAATATACCAAAGAAGAGCCCAAGCCGGAACCAAAGCCCGAGCCTAAAGAGGAAGAAGTTAAGGAAGAGCCAAAGCCGGAGCCTGAGCCGGCAGCAAAGCCCGAACCGCCGAAGCAAGATTTTTTGGTGGCACCGCAGCCCAAGAAACCAGCGGTAAAACCGCAACCCAAAAAGCCTGAGAAAAAGCCCGCGCCAAAGCCCAAAGAGGCTAAAAAAGAGCCCGTAAAACAAGTGAAAAAAGAAGAGCCCAAATTGGCTAATCCTTTGAAGAGTTTGCTTGCCAGTGTTGATGCGTTGGAAAAAGAAGGCGAAAAATCCGAAACCGCAACCATCAAAGAGGGAACGAAAGTTAATAATATGGGGGTTGAAGGCGGAACGGCCGGGTCTTATTTCAGCGAGTTGTCAATATCGGAGATGGATGCTTTGGCCGGAAGGTTGAGGGCTTGTTGGAATCTTGATCCGGGGGCAATGGGTATTGAGGATATGATTGTTGAGATTAGGGCGGTGTTGAACCAAGACGGAAGCGTGCGCTCGGTTGAGATTATGAACACCTCGCGCTATAGCACCGACACGCACTTTAGGTCGGTGGCAGACAGTGCCAAACGGGCGGTTTATATTTGTGCTCCGTATAAGATTTTGGCAGATAAATATGCCGAAAAATATGATGAATGGCGGGTGTTGAAGCTGAGATTTAATCCGATAGACCAATCGGTAAGGTAGGTTGATTATGAGATTGAAAAAAATTGCAATTGTGTCGCCCTCGGTGATGTTGTCGGAAAGAGAATTTAATAAGGAAAAATGGCTTAATTATTTGGATAGCTTGGGGCTTGAGGTGGAGATTATGCCGACGGCTTTTGATGGCACAAGGCTTGAGACATTTGCCGCGCGAGATAAAGCCAAAGATATTATGCAAGCATATGAAGACGAGACGATTGATGCGTTGGTGGCGCTTCATGGCGGGGCATCGGCGTTGAGAGTGTTGGAGTATTTGGATTTTGAGGTGATAGGAAAGCACAAAAAGCCGATTATTGGGTTTTCGGATACGACATCGCTGCAGATGGCGGTGTTTGCCAAAACAGGGAATCCTTATGTCACGGGTTTTTTACCGGAATATGAGTTTAGAGACGGCAAAATTGAGCCGCAAGTTGATGAGGGTTTTAGAAAAATTTTAAAAGGCGAAAAGTTTAGAGCTCAATCAGGCGAGACGGTGCATGAGGGAGTGGTTGAGGGTGTGCTTATCGGGGGCAATATGTCATGCATATCGGATTTGTCGGGGACGCCATATTATCCGGATTTGACAGATAAAATATTGCTGCTTGAAGATGAGTGCGAGGTATCTTATAAGCTGATGCTGATGTTGACCCAGCTAAAATATAATCCCACTTTTGCCAGGGTTAGAGGAATTGTGTTTGGCAGGTTTAGCGAATGTACGGACCATATAACCCACGGTAGTGTTGAAAGAGTGGTTGATGATTTTGCCGCCCAGGTTAAGATACCGATGATAAGGGATTTTGACTATGGGCATTTTAGGCAAAGGGCAGTGCTAAAATGCGGAGTAAAATATCGGCTTGATGCTAAAAATTGTGTTTTGAAACAAATTGCAGAATAGTTTGAAAAAAAGACTTGATTTATTGGCAAATGTTGGTTATTAGTGAAAGGGCAAAATTGATAGGGGTATAGCTCAGTTGGTAGAGCATCGGTCTCCAAAACCGAGGGTCGTGAGTTCGAATCTTACTGCCCCTGCCAATAAAAAGGTCACCTTTTAAGGTGGCCTTTTTATTGGCATTTAGGGGAAGTTAGGTTCGAACTCACGGGGAAGTGAGTTCGACTACCAGCGAGAGGCGGGCGGGAGAACGCCGGCGACCGAAAGGTCGTGAGCGCCCGTGCAACTTTGGGCTATTAGCCCAAAGTCATCGTCTGCCCCTGCCACTCAAGATGAAGACGCTTTAAGGCGTCTTTTTTATTTATTAGTTGCCTTACAGAAAACCCCGAGTTTACTCGGGGCTGAATGCCAAGGTGTTGGAACAACACCGCTCCACGCCAACGAGCGTGGTCAAACCGTAAGGTTTGTAGCGGTTATAGAACCCCCAGTTTACTGGGGGATATCTATATGGAACAGCTTGAAGTCTGTGTTTTTGCGTATGAATAATTTTGATGCCGTGTCACACAAGATAACTTTTATCGGCAGCAGTTTGACATATTTACATTAACTCCGTTTTGACAGCAGTAGTTTCGTTCATAACTTTTGTTAGAACAGGATATTTTATACCATACGGCGCAAACACCTTTTCTTCCGTTACTATCTGTAACCGTTGCTGTTTTATATGGAGACATACCCCATCTAATAGCAGCTATTGTTTTAACTTTTTTACAAAGTGCTGTGGGAGTTAAAGAACTTCCATAAGGTCTGTCAGCCTTTTCACATGGAATACAATCGTTACATGATGACAGAGAATTTCCTAAATATACCTGAACAGATTTACATAAACCCGTTCCCCCAGAGGTACTGTATCCGTGAGAAGAACAGGTTTTAGCCGTGCATTTACCGCAGATTTTATCACCGCTGAAGCCGTTTGCAGAGAGAATCCAGCCTTTGCTTCCGGTCGTTCCACAGTTGGCAACAGACTGATAAGCGGTTGAGTAGCCGCTTGGGCAGGATTTTGCGACACAGGTGTTGCCCGACAATTTATAACCTTCTTCACAGGAATCTACTTTATAAGATACATCTGTGCCGATACCGCAGGAAGAGCAGTTTGCTCCGGTCGGGCATTTGCTTAACGTGAAGTCATCACAATTTTCGGTTGCGGCGCACAGTGTGTAAGAAGAATCTGTCTGACAGGTAACAATCTTGTTGCACCATTCGGATTTATCGTCTTGGGTAAAACCTAATTCGGCGCAGTCAACTTTCCCTGTTATGCATTTTTTATAAGATGTATCGAAAGGGCAAAGGATGTAGTCGTCGCAATTTGCATCAACGGATTTTGAATAACCAAGTTGTTCGCAGGTCGGCTGAGTTGTACAGTTAAGAGCGGCGTAAGCGCTGTTAGAAATTAAAATAAAGGGTGCCGCCACCGCTGCGGCCGCGAAAAACAAACGGCAAGGGTGTTGAGATGCCGTTGAAGAAGTGGCGGCGTGAATATAAAAGGGGTAAGACATAACAATTCTCCCAAAAAAGTT
>CALXUO010000042.1 GCA_944391695.1 uncultured Alphaproteobacteria bacterium | reverse complement strand
ACCGCACCGTTTTCGCCTAATTGTTGGGCAATGTCTTCTTTGGACGGTATTTTGGCAATAGTCCCGGCTTGGTTGGCAATTGAAGTCATCTGCTCCAAAAGCGAGGTTGCTTTTTCTATTCCGACATTGGCGGCTTCAATAGTTTGGATACCTTGGCCCATACTGTCCAACAACGCGGTCAAATCCGCCGCGCGGTTGGTGAGCGAGCGGGCTTGATAATATCTGACACCTCGCTTTCCAGATACAACAAAACCTTCTGCCAAATATATAGCAGAAAGCTCAAAATCCCACAATGGGCGATGTGTCAATTCTTGCAACAACATCCTGGTTGTATCCCTTTTTGTTTTAGTACTAAAAACTCGTGCGGTTAGCTACTCCCGCACGAGTTTATATTATCACAAGAGGAGCAAATAAAAAGTTAATCTTATTTTTTATTTTTCCACGGGCGCAGCCTTGGAATAAAACGCGGAACATTTCGTTTGTACACCTCATATTCAGCGCCAAACCTTTTGACCAAACCCTTTTCTTCCGACAACGGAAAGTAAACCGCATTAATAACCATAAAAATTACTAAATACCAAAATAATGCCATACTCTGAAATAACAACGCCTCACCCAACAACACCAAAAAAATCCCTGTTAACATCGGATTCCTGACATAGGCGTAGGGGCCTGTTGTTATCAATTTTTGCGTTGGATTCCATGGTGCAAGCGAGCCCTTGCCAATATGAGCAAACAAAAAAATCGTCCAGCTCATTAAGCCCAAACCACTCAAAAATAAAATTATCATCGCCCCAAATACAATCCCCGCTTTGGCCTCCAGCAACTCAAACCCGCAAAAATAAAGAATAATGAACGGAATCGTTATCAGGACATTGAATGGTAATACCAATATGGCTTTTAGCATTTTATCCCCTTGCCTAGCGTCTGACCTCAAAACCAGTAAAATTCCGGTTTAAATATTCAAGCAAATCTTTATCTTGCAAAAGATGCTCGCAATCGTCATCTGTGGTGGTCTTGTCGCTTTCTATCGGACGATATTTTTGCAAAAAGTATTTCTTTACCCCCCTTTCTTTCAGCGCTTTGGCAATTTGCTTTAAGTCTTCAATGCTCAAAAACCGTGGATCGCAAGTGGTGCGGCACTCAAAATCAACCTTGCTTGCCAACAACAAATCCAAACTTTTCAATACTCTTGCTAAGTGATCAACCCCAACAATTGCTTTGTACTTATCGGCAACAAACGGCGCTTTGATGTCAAGCCCCACCCAATCAACAAACGGCAACACCTTGGCTAAATGCTCCGGTCGATACCCACCAGTATGCAGCCCTATGGCAAAGCCAAGCGCCCTCACCTCTTTGATGATATCTAAAAGACAATCTTGAACCAACGGTTCGCCGCCCGAAAAAGTTACCGCATCAAGCTTGCCTACTCGGGTTTTTAAAAATTCAAAAAATTTATCCCAAGAAAAATCCGTCTCTTGGCCGATATCCCTTATCGGTGCATTGTGGCAAAAAGGACATTTCCACGGGCACCCCTGCATAAAAACAACAGCCGATAAATGCCCTGGAAAATCAACGGCGCTGAATTTCTCAACGCCGCCGACAACAATTTTTGACATTTGCAAATTTTCTCGTTATTCTGCCGCTATATCCATGGCATTGCAGTCACAATGGCAGGCGCAGCCCTCTATAGCTTTGGCTTCGGAAAAACA
Source organism: uncultured Alphaproteobacteria bacterium (assembly GCA_944391695.1). GTDB lineage: Bacteria > Pseudomonadota > Alphaproteobacteria > RF32 > CAG-239 > CAZU01. Next base: position 12,985 of record CALXUO010000042.1, on the reverse strand, counting down.
TACACGAGAGCGAAACTCAGATTTTTTGCCTACATTAAACTCCGAATACGGACGCAAATAGCCCATAACACGTGTCCATACTTCACAAGGCTGTCTTTCTTCATCTGTAAGTTTAACATCTTCAAAATTAACAGTGGTCATTTTTTTCTCCATCTTTCTTTTGTTAAAATTTAATACTTATGCAACATCTTTTCTTGACGCTGCGGCTCTCTTGGCTGCCTTCAATTCTTCGTCACATATCGGGCAGTACTTATGCTCTCCTGAAATGTATCCATGCTTGGGGCAAATGGAAAAAGTAGGAGTTATGGTAATGTACGGCAAACGATAGTTCGTCAGGACACGTTTTACAATGTCGCGACAAACTTTGGCTGAGGATATCCTCTGGCCCATATACAGGTGCAATACCGTGCCGCCTGTGTATTTGGTTTGCAAAGTAGACTGCAAATCCAGAGCCTCAAACGGATCGTCCGTATAGCCAACCGGCAATTGTGATGAGTTGGTATAGAACGGATTTTCCTTGGTGCCGGCTTGGATAATGTCAACATAACGCTTCTTATCCTCGCGGGCAAAACGGGTGGTCGCTCCCTCAGCTGGGGTGGCCTCCAAATTGTACATATGGCCGGTCTCTTCTTGAATCTTAACCAATTTATCACGGATGTAATCCAAGAATTTAACCGCAAAATCTTGGCCCCATTTGTCGGCAATGTTGTGCTCGTCGTTGGTGTAGTTCCTGATCATCTCGTTGATGCCGTTGACACCAATGGTCGAAAAATGGTTGCGCAATGTGCCTAAATAGCGCTTGGTATAGGGGAATAAGCCGCCGTCAATCAGGCGTTGAATCAATTTGCGCTTGATCTCTAACGAGGTCTTGGCTATCTCCAAAAGCTCGTCCAAACGAGCATAAAGCCCGGCTTCGTCGCCTTTGTAGACATAGCCCAAACGGGCGCAGTTGAAGGTTACAACACCAATCGAACCTGTTTGCTCGGCAGAGCCAAACAAACCGTTGCCCCTGGCCAACAACTCGCGCAAGTCAAGCTGCAGGCGGCAGCACATCGAACGAATCTGCCCCGGCTTGAGCACCGAATTGATAAAGTTTTGGAAATAGGGCAAACCGTATTTGGCTGTCATCTCAAACAAAAGCTCGGTGTTCTCGTCTTCCCACGGAAAATCAGGCGTCATGTTGTAAGTGGGAATCGGGAATGTAAACGGACGGCCCTTGATGTCGCCTTTCATCATGACTTCCATGTAGGCCTTGTTGATCATGTGCATCTCTTCTTTTAGATCGCCGTAGGTAAACTCTTGCTCCTCGCCGGCAATAATCGGATGCGTGTCGCGTAAATCCTCAGGGCATACCCAGTCAAAAGTGAAGTTAGTGAATGGTGTTTGGGAGCCCCAACGCGACGGAACGTTCAAATTGTAAACCAGCTCTTGCATGCTTTGGTATACTTGCTTGTAAGTCAATTTGTCTTTGCGGACATAGGGCGCCAAATAAGTATCAACCGATGAAAAAGCTTGCGCACCAGCCCATTCGTTCTGCAAAGTGCCCATGAAATTGACCATCTGGCCAACCGCTGCCGATAAATGCTTGGCCGGTCCGGCCTCGGCCTTGCCGGGAACACCGTTGAAGCCCTCGTGCAACAAGTTCTTCAAAGACCAGCCGGCGCAATAGGCCGCCAACATGCTCAAATCATGAATATGGATGTCGCCGTTGCGATGCGCCTCGCCAATGTTGGCCGGATATACATGGCTTAGCCAATAGTTGGCCGTAACTTTACCCGAAACATTTAGAATCAAACCGCCGTTGGAATAGCCCTGGTTGGCATTTTCATTGATACGCCAATCCAATTTTTCCAAATACTCGTTAATCGAGCTTTCTACATCAACCATGACTTTGTGATCTTGACGCGCACGGTTGCGTTGGTCGCGGTACAAAATATAGGCCTTGGCCGTGGCAAAGTAGTTGGCCGATATCAAAACCTGCTCTACAATATCTTGAATTTGCTCAATCGAGGGAAGCTGCGCTGAAAATTTGTGCTTTAATACTTTTAATACCTGTGCGGTCAACAGCCAACTCTCTTCCTCACCAAACTCCTTGGTGGTAAGACCGGCCTTGTTGATGGCATTGTAAATCTTGGTGCTGTCAAACGGTGCCAGCGTGCCATCTCTTTTGGTTACTTTTTCAATGCCAATCTTCTCATCGGCTACTGAAGACATTTTGTACTCTTGTTCTGACATTTCTAAAAACTATTCCTTCTTAAGTTACGCGGTTAGACTCTGATGTCTTGTTCGACACCAAACATACAATATATAGTCTTAACAAAAAGTAAATACCACTACATATAGTATGCACAATTTTTTATCCGTTGAACCAAATAATATTTTTTTGCCTGTTTTTTTATTTGTTTTCATTGTAACTTTTAGACCTTTTTGCTCAATACAATTTTGGTTAACAAAAACCTGATTCCGGTCTATCTATTTAAAAAACTGTCATAAAAATTTTTTTTGCTTGTAGATAAATTTCTTAACAACTTTTTTATTTGGCAATCTGTCTAAAATTTTAGGTAATTTAAGCAAGAAATTAACCTTTTTTTGCCTATTTGCCGAGTCCTTATTGGCGACTCGGATTCTAATCGCAAAAGCCCCGCATTCCGCGGGGCTTTTTTGATTTAGAATCAGGTGTTTTTAGTTGGCTGTCGTAACCACATCCTCGCCGATTACCTCTTCGGCAATGTATTCATCCGTGCATTGGCGGCCAACGCATCGTTTTAACACCGTGGCTTCACGCCCCTCGGTCAAACCGCGCAGTTTTACCGATGGAACATAGACATCCGTAATTTTTATCTTGAAGGTAACATAGGCAATCTGCCCTTCCTCATCGGTCATATAGGCCTTGAGGCCATATTCTCCGACATTGCCAGGCATCGCCATGCCTACAAATTTACGATTCTCCTCATCAAACATTACCCAGTCAGGCAACGGCGAATCGTCTATCAGCCCTGCCGTTATGGTTACCTTGCCCTTAAAATCTATCTTGTTCATTATTTCTTCCGGAATCTGCACCTCAAACTTCTGCCCACTTTCAAGCTCTAAGTCAGGCATCAGTCTTGACGAGGACAAATTAATTGGCGGACGTTTGGCCGGAACCTCCAACAAATAGGGACGATTGTCAGGCAAAAACTCTCCTTTACGCCATTTTTCCAAAACACCGCGCAGATAAACCGCTATTTTAGATGGTTTTTCATTTAACATATAATAAGGAATCGCATCCATACCCAATGTGGCATACAAATTACCCAAAGCATCTTGCAAATCAACATAGGCTAATAAAGCTTTTGCCTCATCCTCTATCGCACGAGCTGATTCCAACTGCGACTTGGTCGCGCGCGAACCATCAGATATGGTGGTGTCCTCGGCAATATCTTCGGACGCATTGGCCAACTCTTGGGATATTTGATAATCCTCTATGGCTGACATATAACGTGCCCAGGCGACATAAACTTGGGTCAGAACAAGTGTGGTCATCCGTTGACGGCGCAGGCTTTCGGCCTCGAAATATTTGGGATCTTTGACATTCTCAAATACTTCCAAACCAATCTTTTGCGCTTTCTTTGACCATTCGCGATTGTAATAGTCGGCGTCTTGTTTATATTTGGCATCGCCGGGATCTGAAAAAACTTTGAACGAGGCAATAACCTCATCAACATTGGTCACCAAATCTCTGACACGCAATTCAGGACGATTGGTTAGAGCAACCCACTCCATCTCGCTTAAGGAACTTTGAATTTCAGGTAAATCAAAATTGCCATATTCTTTGCCTACTAGCGTAAACTCTGTCGAGGGATGGAAGCCCATCAACGAGGCAAGCCTTACCTCGGCTGTTTCTAAATCGCGCTTGATGGCAGACAACTTCTTGACCTCTTCCATGTATTGACGTTTTTTGCTCAAATCTTCAACACTTAACGATTTGCCCTCTTTGGCAAGATCTTTAGATTTTGCATTAATCTCATCAACATCTAAAGTCATATATTCTATCATATTATCAATAACCGGAAGCATACGCTGCGCCGAAAGGGCTTTCCAATACAAAACCCTGGTCTCTTGCATAAGATTATGAATAACTTTGCGGCTTTGCTCATAGGCAACGCTTGTTTGATACCAGTCATCTTTGCTTTGATAATAAACGGTACTGACATCCAAAATATTCCAAGCTAATTTTAACTCAGAATCCATTGCACTCTTATTGTCTGTATTGACATAACCGGCTGAAGAAAATATCTCAGGCAAACGATTTTCCGGGCTCATGCCAACCTCTATCATGCTTTGCTGATAGCTCACCAGACGGCGAGTGTAATTATATTTTAAGGCAAGAGCAAAAGCCATATACATATCTATCGGTTTTTCTATCTTGCGGGGGGTGTTGGCATACATGGTTTGCAAATCCGTATCAACGCGAATCGCACGGTCCCAATCTGTGTATGATGCCGGAGCCGGTATTCCTCTCTCGACAATTGAATTGTCGACATGCTCGGAACATGCACCGGCAAACAAACTAAAGAAACTTATTAAAACCAATATCTTCTTCATAATCGTACCCTATAAAAAAACACATACTTTTCCTTTAGGTTATATCAATATTTTGAATATTAACAGTATTTATTTGCTTTTATTCAACTTTGTTGTATAAAATTAATAAAAAAGATATTTTTACCGGATATAATATGCTGGCTTGGGTAAATGTATATACTTGTAAAGAGGCAAAATGCTTGATCTATTAAATACCGTATTTAAATACAAAGAAAAACAAAGCCCCGATAAGCTCGGGCTTTATCCGGAAGCCGTACACACCAATGCCATGCCTGAAAGGCGCTATCTTTGGAGCGCCAGATTACTTGTTATTTTTACGGCTTTGAGTATTTGCCTTAATATAGTGTTGGTATCGTCAATTTATATCATGTTGCCGCAAACATCTGCAACCCCTTTGTTATTTGAACATGACAGTGTTTTCAGCGAATTTAAACTGCTTGAAGAGCAAGAACGTCCTGTTGCCGCAATCGACTTGTTAACTGAATCTTTTATTGAAGAATTTATTTTGCGGCGTCACGTAATTACTGCTGATTATGACGAACTTATGATGCGCTGGGGTAGAGGATCCCGCTTGTTCTGGATGTCGTCACGAAAAGTATATCAGGATTTTGCCGCTAATGATATTCAAAATAATATCAATCAGTTTAAAATGCGTGGATTGGTCAGAATGGTCGAGGTTGAATGGGTAAAGCCTATATCGCGAGGGTTTTGGATGGCTCAATTTATAACTATGGATTACTACCCGGGAGAAAAGACGCCGGTCGTTAATATTTGGCGATCTTATATCAGAGCTTTGATGGCACCCATACCCTATGAAAACCAATCCTTACGCGAACAAAATCCTTTCGGGTTTTTGGTTATTAATTATTCAACATCTTATGTCGGAACACCTGATGATCCTCAAAGCTATATGAATACGGCCAAAGATATTCGCTATGCAAAATATTCTTACTAGGTGTGTTTGAAATGATATTGGCTGATATCTTCCGTTATCGTGACAAAAAAAGCCCGGATAAATTAGAGAAATATCCTATCGATTTTCATGTAAACGCTTTTCCGGAAAGAAGATATTTATGGACAGCTAGGTTGCTTGCCATTTGCAGCGTTATCAGTTTTGCGCTTAATATCATGCTGGTGATGACGCTTTATGTTTTGTTGCCGCAAAAAAATACTTCAGCTTATTTTTACAGAGCCAATGAAGAAACTTTCTCTTTAGAAAAAGTTTCAAAACTGCAAGAAAATATACCTCTTCGCGATTTACTCAGCGAAAAATATATTACCGAATATATAAAAATGCGCCACGGTATTCCCATATCTTCGGCCGATTTGTTTTATCGTTGGGATACCAATTCTTTATTTTACTGGTATTCCGGATTGCGTAATTACTACAATTTTGTAAATAACCTTAATCAAGACCAGCTTAAAAGTTTTATCAGAATGAAGATGAAACGAGAAATTGAAATTGATAAGGTTAAAAAATTGACAGATAATTTGTGGATGGTTCAATTTAGAACTTTAACCTCGGCTAAGGGCTATCCTGAGAAGGATGTCATTATTTGGCGTGCTTATTTGAGAATTGCCTATATCGAATTTGACAAATACGCTGATATTGAAAACGACGACCGCGATCGGCTTAATTATACCTCTAATCCTTTTGGTTTTAAGGTTTTAACTTATTCGCTTGCTTATGCGGGTAAACCCCAAAAGGCCGATAATTACCTTAGTGTTGCCAAAAAAGTTTTTGAAAATTTGGAAGATGTTGTAAAATAATCATGCTTATTTTAGCAATGACAATACATTGTTCATGATGCCTAATTTATAGTATTCGGGTTGGCTTTTAAGCAAAAAGTCGTTTTCCAAATCAAGCGCCCATATCGCGGCTTGATATTTTATAAAATCACGGCTTAGAACTATATTATCATGATGCTTGAGTAAATAATCCCTGTAATCGGCAATTTCTTGGATATAGTGCTTTATCAGACCTAAGCGCTTGGAATAAACCCCCAGAGCAACCACAATGGCTATGATTGATGATATCAGCAAAACCCCGGCCAAAGGATGGACTATGGCCGCAAAGATGATAAAACTTGTAAGAATAATATCCAACGAAAAAAGTCGAGCTAAAACTTTGAGCCAGCGACGATGTCCAAACTGCCATAAAGCTATTGCCCCCAAACAAGCAAGTGATGCACAAAACATTACCATAAACGAATAGAGAGAATTGAGCTTAAAAAACGCCATGAACGCCTCGGTTGTTAAAAGCATACCCAGACTAAAAAGCAAATATCCCAAATTAAGTTTTATTCTAAATTTTAACATTTGTTTTTGTAGTCCGCGCTCCAAATAAGAGGCAAAACGTTTGAGCGGAAGATGATTCTTGTCGTTAATCGTAAATACGGTTTCGTGGGACGGAAACAGGCATCTTAGCGCTTTAATCTCATAATTTTGCAATGTTTTAACATTATCGGTACGTTTGATAAGCAATATGGTGTTATCTGATTGCTGAATATCTATAATATTCTTTTTATATAACTCTAATAAAAAGCCACAAACCGATTTAACATCAAAACGATTAAACAACAGATAACGCATGACCATTGCCGTTTTGGGCAAAATTAATTTAAGCTGACCTTTGTCTTTGGTTATATAACGCCAAGAAATCACAAAGGACCCGACTATCACCGCAAAACCCAACAAAGATAAATATATATCCCCATAATCATAAAAAGAACGGACAATCTTTTGCCAAAATGTCGGCGGCAAAACAGCTCTTTTATTTATATTGGCGATAAGATGCATTCCCTCGCCGATAAATAACGGACGAGTTGCTATATAAGCCGTAGCAAAACGACCGTTGGGGCGCATATTAACCGCATTGGGAGAAAGTCTTCTGGCCGAGCCTAATAAAACTTCTTGTGAAATAATTCCGCTTTCTATCGGAAGAGCCAAACTGGCTCCAAGCCTGTCAACAACCAAATTCCAGCCATTGCCTCCTATGTCCCAATACAATTGATAAAAATCGCCATAATCCCACAAAAGATTGTCGACAACATATTCAAATTTATAGGTATAAATACCGGGGGATAATCGATAATCATTTTCCGGCAGCAGTAAAGCGTTGCGCCCATTGGATGTTAGATGATATTCTATCGGCATATCATTTACTCTGACGCTTAAAATCGAATAATCAAGCTTTTGAGAGTTACCTTTGCTATCATAAACATATAGCGGCAAAATTTTGGTAAGACCTCGTTTAAGTTTGTTACCGTTGCTTACAACTACTATGGTTTCTTCAAATTTTACCAGCCCGCTCGGCAAAACCTCTATTGAATTCATCAAATAGGGAATATGCTCTAACGCCGGGATGGTAAAAGGTGTGTTGTGCGGCGGAAGATAGGCTGTTATGACCGGAACATCAGGCGTTTCCCAATTTTGCTCTTGAACCGATACTTCCGGCGTGTCGGCTTGATTATCTGCCACATCTTCTCTTGGTTGCGCCGGAGTTGTGATTATGCGCTCAAGTGCTTGCTCATATATTTTTTGAAAAATACCCTTATCGTTTTCTTTTTCCATTTGTTGGCGGGTTAAACTCGGCAAATATCCTATATTTTTATTGATTGATGCAGAATCAGCTTTGGGCGCAGTAGTAAAACGTTCTTGAATAAAGTGTTTAAAATCGTCAAATTCAACATCATGAACCTCAGGTGCTTTGTTCTCGGTATCTTGCGGCATCGCAGGAATATTATCATATCCGCTTACTGGGGTTACTTTCGCCAAAACAGGCAAACATAATAAAAGATTGAAACAAATTGCAAAAAAAAGTTTTCTCATAACTTGACACTCAAAGTTAACTGATTCATCATGTTGCCATAGTATAATGCAAAAGTTATTAAAAAGTTATAAAGGAGATAACATATGAATGATACACCCATCGGGGCAATTATTTTGGGCGCCGGCAAAGGAACGCGCATGAAATCCAGCCTGCCTAAGGTTTTGATGCCGGTTGGCGGCAAGCCGATGATACGCCATATTATTGATACTTTGGAGGGACTTAAGGTTGATAAAATCGTTACGGTAATCGCACCCGACGGAGATGCGGTTAAAAGAGAAGTTTCGCCTTATCCTACTTGTATTCAGGAAAAACAGCTGGGAACCGGACATGCAGTTTTGGCGGCGCGCTCGGAATTTAGGGCTTTTAAGGGAGATATTTTGGTTGTTTTCGGCGACCAACCCTTATATACAAAGGACAGTATGCGTAAATTGCTTAAAAAACGAGCTCAAGGATATTCTGTCGTATGTATGGGATTTAGGCCTGAAGATCCGGCAAGATACGGCCGTTTGGTTATGGACGGTGACAACCTAAAACGAATTGTCGAATTTAAGGACGCAAACGAGGAAGAAAAAGCCATTACTTTTTGTAATTCGGGCATTATGTGTTTCGACGGTGAAAAACTTTTTGAAATTTTGGGTGTCATCAGCAATGAAAATGCCGCGCATGAGTATTATCTTACAGATGCGGTTGAGATTGCTTTAAGGATGGGGCTTAAATGCTCGGCGGTGGAATGCCCGGTCGAAGAAGCATCGGCTGCCAATACCTTGGAAGAACTGGCTTTGCTGGAAGAATTAATTAAAAAAAGGAAAAAATAGATATTTTGGGCTTTTTTAAACATCATTGGTTTAACATTATCCTCGGCTGTTTGATTGCTGTTTTTGTGATAATGCTTTTTTTGATCATCATATCGCCTAAGCAAGATGCAAAAGGACGTGGTTTTGTTGCTTGTACTCAAGACTTGCTTGATGATTTGATTTTTTGTGAGCGGAGAATCGGCTGCAGCATGAAAGCCATTGTGGCAAACACTTGGTGTGACATCAAGGTAATTACTAAAGGTGCAAAAGACTGGGCAAATGGATTGCAGCCTTTGCCCTGGAGCAATTATATCTACAAGCCTGAAAGTCCGGAAAATCAATTTGTTGATGAAGAGGCAAGAAGAGAATATCTGAAACAATACCCCAACACCAAAGAGGAAATGGAGCTAAAGGACCTTTTAAGAAAGGAATTGGAAAATGAGCAAAACACAATTGAAAACAACGAAATCGACTGGAACGAAGATGAGTAATCTGCCGGCTTGGGATTTGAATGATCTTTACAAAGGTATTGATGATAAACAAATTGCAAAAGATTTAAGCATTTATCAAAAGTCAGCGCTTGATTTTGCCAAAAAATACAAGGGCAAAATTGCCAAACTTTCGGCCAAGCAATTTTTTGAAATGGCCGAAGAATGCGAAAAACGCTCGGTTTTGGGCAACAAGCTTGGCGTTTTTGCCTATCTTAATATGGTTACCCAGATGAAAAATGCTCAAGCCATGACTTTTTATCAGAATATTTCCGAAAAGCTTAATGACTACAGCAAGCCGGTGATATTTTTGTCGCTTGAGCTCAATAAATTGCCGGAGAAAAAAATCAATGAATGGCTGAAAGACAAAAAAGCGGCTTATTTTGCCCCGTGGTTAAAGAGAGTGCGTTTGTTTAAAAAATATGAATTGCCGGAAGAAATTGAAGAGGTTTTGCACGAAAAATCGGTTACCTCGGGCGCGGGTTGGGAAAGGCTTTATGAAGAAACCTCAGCCAGACTTAAATATATTGTGGACGGCAAAGAATATAACGATGCCGAAGTTGCCAAGCTGACATTGGATAAAGATGCCAAAACAAGAGCCAAAGCCGGCCGTGAGATTGCCAGAGTTTGCACGGAGAATGCCCCTTTATTTACCTTAAACTACAATATGGTAATTAAAGACAAGGCGATTGAAGACATTAAACGCGGATTCAAAACTCCGGTTGCCTCGCAAAATTTGGCCAACCGAGTTGATGACAAGGCGGTTGAAGCGTTAGCCAACACGGTGCGCGAAAACTATGCCAATATTGCGCATCGCTTTTATAAGCTCAAGGCCAAATGGCTAAAGGTGAAAAAACTTGAGTACTGGGACAGAAACGCGCCTTTGCCGTTTGAAGTGGATAAAAAATATTCTTGGGACGAGGCGGTTGAGATTGTTCTTAAAGCCTATAAGGAATTTTCACCCCAATTATATGATTTGGCCAAAGACTTTTTTGACAAGAAAAGCTCGTGGATTGATGTGCCGCCGCGCGACGGCAAAAGAAGCGGCGCTTTTGCCATGCCGCTGCCGGATGAGTATCACCCTTACCTGTTTTTGAACTTTACCGGCAAACAAAACGATGTCTTGACCTTGGCTCACGAGCTGGGGCATGGATGCCACATGCGCTTGAGCTCCAAGCAAGGCGATTTGAACGATGCCACACCTTTAACCTTGGCCGAGGTGGCCTCGGTATTTGCCGAGATGTTGACCTTCCAATCGCTGCTTAAGGCTGCCAGGAACGACAAAGAGCGTTTGTGTCTGATTGCCGGCAAGGTAAACGATATGATAAACACCGCCGTGCGCCAGATTGCATTTCACTTTTTTGAAACAAAAGTGCATGAAGAACGCCGTAAGGGCGAAGTTTCGCAAGCAAGATTGTCCGAGATTTGGAAAGAGGAGATGGCTGCCTCTTTGGGTGAGTATGTCAACATTGATGAGGTTACCGAAAACAACTGGACGCAGGTTGGGCATTTCTTTTGGCGGCCATTTTATGTTTATGCCTACTCGTTTGCCGACTGCTTGGTTAACTCGCTTTACCAGGTATATCAGGAAGGTAAGACTAAAAATTTTGCCGAGATGTATCTTGATATGCTTTCTAAAACCGGAGTTGAGCGCTATGATCTGTTGTTAAAACCGTTTGGGCTTAATGCCAAAGATGCAAAGTTTTGGAACAAAGGCTTGAGCCTTATTTCTGCTTATATTGACGAGCTGGAAAAATTGGATAAAAAAATATTCGGCAAATAAGATGTTAGATGAAATTATCAAAATTGCCAAAGATTGCGGAATTTTGCTCAAAAATGCAAGAGCCTCGCAGATTGAGCAAAAAAATTATGATGTCAACAATCTGGTTACCGAGCATGATGTCAAAATCCAGGAGATTTTGCGACAAAAACTGTTGCGGATTTTGCCGGAAGCCTCTTTTTTGGGCGAAGAAGGGGAGCAGAATTTTGAGCGCGACGGCTATTGTTTTATTTGCGACCCGATAGACGGCACAACCAATTTTATCAAAGATTTGAAGCACAGCGCGGTTTCTGTTGCTTTGTTAAAAGATGGCAAGCCGATTTTGGGCGTAATTTGCAATCCTTATCTTGATGAAATATTTTGGGCAGAGAAAGGTAAAGGTGCTTTTTGCAACGGCGAAAAGATAACAACCTCGCAAGATACGCCGCAAAACTCGCTGATTGTGTTTGGCACAGCGCCTTACAACCGCGAACTGAGCGAACAAACCTGGAAATTGGCAGCAAAAAGCCTTGAGATGGCGCTTGATGTCAGGCGGATGGGCGCGGCAGTGTTGGATTTGGCTGATGTAGCAAGAGGACGGTTCGGCATGTATTGGGAGCTTGTGCTTTCGCCATGGGATTTTGCTGCCGGGGTATTGCTGGTTGAAGAGGCCGGCGGTAAAGTTTTGACGATTGATGGCAAAAAAATTGATGATTATTTTGCCAAAAGCTCAATTGTGGCATTAGCTAATGACAAATTCCATACTTTTTGGGACAAACGATTTTCTTTGTTTGGGTGTAATTTCTGAAAATCTGCTATTGTTAATATACTAAAAATCCGACACCGGAATCCGAAAAATGTTGTATATGCAAACTACGGCTTTGAGAGTATGATTGTTGGTGTAAGCAAAAACAAGCACTACAATGCTGAACTTTAACAATCTCATAAGGAGGATTATAGACTATGCTAACCGGAACTATTAAGTGGTTTAACTGCAAAAAAGGATACGGATTTATTGAGCCCGAGGCCGGCAATAAAGATGTATTTGTACACATTACGCAATTGGAAAAAATAGGCCTAAAAAGACTGGATGACGGACAACGTGTCGGTTATGAGCTTTATGATGACCGCGGCAGAATAGCGGCCGGGAATATAAAAGTTTTGTAGTACTCTTTTTACCAACTTAAAAACAAGGGGATGTCCCCTTGTTTTTTTATTTGAGAAGATGATATGTAAAGACAAGGAGAGTTAAAGTGCGTTTGTGGCATTGGATTATATTGGAGGTATTTGTGTTGGCGTTTGTATTGAGTTTGTTATTCTAAATTCGATAACGAATATGGATTTTTTGCAAATAAATACTTGACAACTGTTGTCAAAAAGCGTAAATAAGCTTTATCTCATCGCGGGGTGGAGCAGCCCGGTAGCTCGTCAGGCTCATAACCTGAAGGTCGGAGGTTCAAATCCTCCCCCCGCAACCAGTTGGAAAGGCTTGGAAATGCTTGAGTTTAGCAATTTTCCAAGCCTTTTT
>CALXUO010000041.1 GCA_944391695.1 uncultured Alphaproteobacteria bacterium | reverse complement strand
CTCAAGACGGTTGCGAAATTTCTGATTTGGCGATTAACTATAATAATGAAAATACTACAGGCAATGTCTATGCCATTGCGGTTAGCGGAGCCGATGTAACAGCTGATATCGGCAATATTGATATCACAGCCGATTTTGCTGATTCTAGCTCAGTAAAAGCTGCAATAGTGGCAGGTAATCAGGCAGAGATTAATCTAAATGACAAAGTTAATATCCATTACTATCCAAGGCATTACCGAGACCTCGGCTTGGACTTTGCCGAGCACCATTGCGGACGATACAACGGATAAAGAAGATACACCTAAGAAAAACTTGGAAGCCTATCAAAACCAGTTTAACACCGCGCTCAAAGAATATGACAAGTTATTAAGCGATTGCGGCTATCAAGGGATTAACCTTTTGAAAGGCGGCAACCTCAAACTAACTTTTGATGAAAATCGCCAACATATTTTCAACATCTCGGGCCGGGATATATCATCAAATAAGCTTGGCCTTAATGAGGCTTTGTGGCAAACTCAAGGTGATATCAACAAGGCAATTGACGAGCTCAACACTTCTATCACCACTTTGCGCTCTTTGGCTGAGGAGCTTGGCAACCAATATTCCATCATCACCACCAGGATTAATTTTACCGAGGCTTTAACCGATGTTCTGGAGACCGGGGCTGATGATTTGACGCTTGCTGATATGAACGAGGCCTCAGCCCAATACCTCTCGCTTCAGACCCGCCAACAGTTGGCGATCAACTCGCTCTCACTAGCATCACAATCAGCCAGAAGTATTTTAAGTTTGTTCTATTAAAAAAATATCCTCAAAGATTTTTCTTGAGGATATTTTTAGGTATTTCAATCGCGGCATAACAATCCGAAAAAACGCCGTCTATTGTTTGGGCTCGTCCGGATCTTTTAGGACATAACCTCTGCCCCACACGGTCTCGATATAATTTTTGCCGCCGGAAGCTTTTTCCAGTTTTTTGCGCAATTTACAAATAAACACGTCAATAATTTTCAACTCCGGCTCATCAATTCCGCCATACAGATGGTTAAGGAATTGATCTTTGTTCAAGGTAGACCCTTTGCGCAACGACAACAATTCCATAATGCCGTATTCTTTGCCGGTCAAATGCAAAGGCTTGCCGCAAACCGTAACCGTCTGCGTATCCAAATTAACCACAACATTTCCGGTCTTAATTATCGATTCCGAATGTCCTTTAGAACGCCTAACCACGGCATGAATCCTGGCCAACAGCTCATTTTTATCAAACGGCTTGGTCAAATAGTCATCTGCGCCATAGCCCAAACCTTTGACTTTTTTGTCCGGCTCGCTCAAGCCCGACAAAATCAAAACCGGGGTATTAACCTTTGCGGCGCGCAAATTTTTCAACACTTCATAACCGTTCATATCCGGCAGCATCAAATCAAGGATGATAATGTCATAATCATAAAGTTTGCCTATCTCCAGCCCATCCTCGCCCAAGTCGGTGGTGTCAACAATCATTCCTTCTTTTTTGAGCATGGTTTCAATGCTTTGCGAGATAGCAAAATCATCTTCTACCAATAAAACACGCATACTAGCACATCCTTTCTCACAACATTTTCCTACATAACTTCACTATAAATCCATAATTTTGATTTGTTTAGCATTGTTAACAATTATTAACAGTTTTTTATCAAAGTTTTTCTAAACATGTTGATAATCTTGATAAAGATGTAAAAGAATAAAATATTATAGTATACTTCAACATCAAATACAAAAGATGGAGAATATTTTTTGGGCGAAATCACGGACAATATGTTGCAGGCGCTAAACCGTCTTGATACGACCTCTTATTACGGGCGTGTCAGCGGGGTGCAGGGTTTGTTTGTCGAGGTAAGCGGAATTTTAAGTCAGCTGGCCATCGGCGACAGGTGCAATGTTATCAACAATCGACAAATAAAAGTTCCGTGCGAAATTGTAAGTTTCAAAGATGACAAAATTTTGCTCATGCCCTATGGCTCGATGGACGGCATCGGGATTAATTGTCTGGTTGAGGTGGTTGACGCCAAGCCGGTTATCTATCCTCATCCCTCGTGGCTTGGTCGCATTGTCAACGCCTTTGGCGAGGCAATTGACGGCAAAGGCCCGTTAATCAAGGGTTCAAAACCATATTTTATCAAATCATCACCGCCGCCGGCCCAGTTCAGAGACCGGGTCAAAGGCAAGGTTGATTTGGGCATCAAGGCGGTCAATGCCTTTTTGACCATTTGCAAAGGGCAGCGTATGGGCATTTTTGCAGGCTCGGGTGTCGGCAAATCAACCCTGATGTCGATGATGGCGCGCCATACCGATTCTGATGTTGCGGTTATTGGGCTTATCGGCGAGCGCGGCCGCGAGGCCAAGGAGTTTGTCGAAGATGTTTTGGGCGAGGAGGGCCTGCAAAAGTCGGTTTTGGTGTTGGCAACCTCTGATGAAAGTCCTTTGCTCAGGCGGCAGGCGGCCTATGTTGCCATGGCGGTATCGGAATATTTTAGGGACGAGAACAAAAATGTCTTGTGCATGATGGATTCTATCACTCGTTTTGCCATGGCTCAGCGTGAAATTTCGTTATCAATCGGCGAGCCGCCGGCATCCAAAGGCTATACCCCAAGTGTGTTCTCCGAGTTGCCGCGTTTGTTGGAGCGTGCCGGCCCTGGCTCTGGCAACGGAACGATTACGGGTTTATTTACGGTTTTGGTTGACGGCGACGACCACAACGAGCCGGTTGCCGATGCGGTGCGTTCAATTTTGGACGGGCACATTGTGCTTGACCGCTCAATTGCCGAGCGCGGGCGCTATCCGGCGATTAATATTTTGCGCTCTATTTCCAGAACCATGCCCGACTGCGACACCGAGGAAGAAGCGGCTCTGGTAGCCAAAGCGCGCAAATACATTGCCTCTTATGAAGACATGGCCGAGCTTATTCGTTTGGGCGCCTACAAAAAAGGCTCCAACCGCGAGGTTGATGAGGCCATCTTCTACTATCCGATGTTGGAAGAATTTTTATCCCAGGGCAAACAAGAAAAATTTACCCTTGAAGAGTGCTACAAGATGTTGGCGGCCATTTTGGCAACGCCCTATGTTCCGGAAGAATAGGGTAAGATATGCGCAATTCTTTAGCCACATTGGAACGCATCAAAAAATTTGAATTGGATGAGAAGCGTCGACTTTTGGTAATCGAGCTTGAGCGCGAAGAAACCCTGCAAAAAAACTTAAAAGAGCTTATATCAAGCTATGAGCAAGAAAAAGAGTTTGTTGAACAAAATCCCAGTCTTTGTGATTTTGGCGCCTATACCGAGCAATACCTCAAAAAGCGCCGCCGCTTAGAAAAGCAAATCCGCGAAGTACAAGCCAAAATTGATCAATTAAGAGACATCATGGCCGATATTTTTAAAGAGCAAAAGACCTATTCGATAGTTGACGAAAACCGCCGCCAACGCAAACAAAAAGAAATTGATGCCAAAGAGCAGAAAATGCTTGATGAAATCGGAACCAATGCATATATCAAAAAACACCAAGATTAGAGGAGAAGCAAAATGTTTGAAATGAAGCAATTGCCTTTTGCGCTTAATGCGCTTGAGCCATATATGTCGCAACGTACTTTGGAGTTTCACTATGGCAAGCACTACAAGGCTTATTTGGACAAGCTAAACGAGTTGATATCAGGCACGCCATATGCTCAAATGAATTTGGAAGAGATTATCGCCGCAAGCTTTAAGCACAATGAAGACAAAGCCATCTATAACAATGCCGGCCAGGTTTTCAATCATGAGTTTTTCTGGCGCTCGTTGTCGGCAGGAGGAGCTGTTATGCCTTCAAAAGAAATCATGTCAAAGATTGAGCAAGATTTTGGCTCTTATGAGGCTTTCAAGCAAGAGTTTAAGTCCAAGGCGCTGCGGCAGTTTGGCAGCGGCTGGTGTTGGGCGGTGGAAAAAGACGGCAAAATAGATATTGTTGCCACCTCCAATGCCGACAATCCCATTTCTTTGGGGCTTGGCAAACCATTGATTTGTGTAGATGTATGGGAGCATGCCTACTATCTTGACTATCAAAACAGGAGGCTTGATTTTGTATCAGCCTGGCTTGATAACATGGTAAAATGGTAGTTAATTAAAACTTAAATATTTTGTTTGTAATATATCTCATACTTGTCGCATCAGATAGAAGAGAGGTTCATAATGTCTGATTATCGCACGGAAAAAGAATATTACATTGCCGAGGACGCGGCCGGAGCTTTATATATTTATATCAAAGCCAAGTCCAATGCGCCTTTATCCCCCAAGATTATTTATGACGGATTTGACCACGCGGTATTTATCCGCTCGGCTACGGAGAAAATAATTTTGGACTATGTCAACCCGCAAGTCCGGGACAAACTTCGTAAAGCCAAAGAGGTTATTGTTGTCGAGACGGTTTTAGAAAATATCAAAGATGCCTACATTGCCGATATCAGCATTGTAGACAAAATACCGCTCAACTGGGAAGAAATCGGGCTTAAGAGCTGGGAAGAAGCAGCGCTCAAATCATAAAGCCTAAAATTTTATCCCTCCCCGAATATTTTTTGGAGGGATATTTTTTATTCCAAGTCTTTGATACAAAAAGCCATTTCTTTGCCATAAAATTTGAGCAGGCGTTGATAGTGGCGAACACCAAGCGGCTTGCCTTGCTCCATCAACGCAATCATATTCATCGATAGTGGTG
>CALXUO010000040.1 GCA_944391695.1 uncultured Alphaproteobacteria bacterium | reverse complement strand
AAAGATTGTGGAGCGTACCAACAAGCTTAAACCTGACATAATTATTTTGGCCGGTGATGTGGTAGATGACAACATGAGAAAAATCGGTGAGATTGTTGATTTACTGGGCGGGCTTAAAGCCAAAGACGGAGTTTATTTTGTAAGCGGCAACCACGAATTTTATGCCGGATACCGCGATAGTTTGATCGTTTTGAAAAAGCTTGGTTTCAAACAAATTGAAAACTCCGGTGTTGATTTGGGCGATATCTATCTGGCCGGAATCCCTGACTGGCGGACGGCGCAACGTATCGGCCTTTTGATAAGCCCTGAGGCGGCGTTTGCCAAAGCAAACCCTGCTCAGTTTAGAATTTTGGCCTCGCACACACCAATCAACTTTGGTAATGAAAACAATTTTGATTTGCAGGTATCGGGCCACACCCACGGCGGGCAAATATTTCCGTTTCATATTTTGTCATCGTGGCACAACAAATATTTGGCCGGACTATATAATGTCGAAAACAAGGCAAAAATTTATGTATCTCGCGGGGCCGGTCAATGGGGGCCGCAAATGCGCCTGTTGGCACCTTCCGAGATTACGTTGATTAATCTTAAACCAAACAGAGGAGAACAAAAATGAGTTTTAATTTCTATGTACCGGTTAATGTGTTTTTCGGACGTGGCGAATTGGATAAACTCTCCGAACGTAATTTGCCCGGCAAAAAAGCTTTGGTAGTTATTTCCAACGGCAAATCAGCACGGGCCAACGGTTATCTTGACCGCCTGCTTAATCAGCTAAAAAAAGCCAATATCGACTATGCCTTGTTTGATAAGGTTGAGCCAAACCCCCTAAAATCAACCGTTATGGCAGGCGCCAAAGCGGCCAAAGAAAATAATTGCGACTTTATCATCGCGCTTGGCGGCGGAAGCGTGATGGATGCAGCCAAAGCAATGGCCGGAATGGCCACCAACGATGGCGATTTGTGGGAATATATGCCCTGGGGTACCGGCAAAGCCAAAGAGCTAAAAAACAAATCTTTGCCGCTGGTTTGTATCTCAACCACGGCCGGTACCGGATCGGAAATTGACAACGGAGCGGTAATTACCAACCCCGAGACAAACGAAAAAACCGCCTATTTTGGTGAATTCCCTTATCTGTCGATTGTGGATGCCGATTTGATGGCAAGCGTTCCGCCCAAACAAACCGCTTATCAGGGGTTTGACACCCTCTTCCACTCGACCGAGGCCTATATTGCCAACACCGCCAATTTGATGAGCGATATGTTTGCCCGAGCAGCGATTGAAAATGTTGGCAAATATTTGGCCAGAGCCGTTAATAACGGGCAAGATATGGAAGCCAGAGAGGGTATGGCTTTTGCTAACTCGATGTCGGGGTATGTGATGTGTGTGGGCTCTTGCACCAGCGAACACTCTTTGGAGCATGCCTTGTCGGCCTATCATCAAGAACTGCCGCACGGTGCCGGCTTGATTATGATTTCAAAAGCCTATTACACCCATATGATTAAATCAGGCGTTAGGGCTGAGCGCTTTGTCGAGATGGCAAAGTTTTTGGGCCTTAAGGATGCAAAAGAGCCGATGGATTTTATCAAAGCCTTGGATAAATTACAGCATGATTGCGGAGTTGACAATCTTAAGATGTCTGATTATGGCATTAATCAAGACGAGTTTACAACCATGGCTAAAAATGCCAAAGACTGCATGAGCTTGTTGTTTGAATTTGACCCCTCGCCTCTTGCTTTGGGTGATTGTGTGGAAATTTATAAAGCGTCTTATAAATAAAGGAGAATTGATTATGAGCAAAAATATTTTGGTCTTGGCATCAAGCTTTCGCAAGAAAGGAAACTCCGATTTGTTGTGCGATGAATTTATAAGAGGTGCTCAAGAAGCCGGTCACAACACAGAAAAAATCTATCTCAATGACAAAAAAATCAACTTCTGCCGCGGTTGCGGTGTTTGCAACTCTACCCACAAATGCGTGCAAAATGATGATATGGCCGAAATCTTAGATAAAATGATTAAAGCTGATGTGATTGTGATGGCAACACCGGTTTATTTCTATGGTATGAACGGACAGATGAAAACCTTGATTGACCGCTGCGTACCAAGATACACCGAAATCAGCAACAAAGAATTTTACTTTATACTTGCTGCCGCCGATGACAGTATTAATAATATGAGACGGGTTATTGAAGGGTTCAGAGGATTCAGCGAAGATTGCTTAGATAATGCAAAAGAAAAAGGCATTATCTACGGCCTGGGAGCTTGGAATATTGGCGACATAAAATCCAAGCCAGCAATGGAGCAAGCTTATCTGGCCGGAAAAAACTCTTAAAAATTCTTTTTGCCGATGAGCCGATAAAAACAGGCTACCAACAGACTGCGCGGTTTGAGGATGTTTAATATCTCTGATCCGCAGCCTTTTTCTTTGGCAACGTGATAAGCATCGGGGCAATCTATTTCCAAGTTAGCGGGGCTTAGACCAAATATATTACCTGATTTGGGCAGTCTGGAAAGAGCCATGCGCTGGCCGTAAAAAAGCGTCAGTTTGGTGCTGACGCTTGAAAAATCGAGATGAGAAGCCTCGTTTGATATCCTTAATGTATCAAGATGGTAATGTCCATTCTTACAAATGGTGTCAAAATTATTATGCAGCATATATAGCTCTAAATTAGGAATACCTAAACTTGTTTTGATGCCTTTTCTGGTTTTGGGCAGGTACTGATAGCGGCTTATCATCCCCTTCTCGACAATCGCCGAGGTTGCAACCACATCGCTCCAATTTAGGCCTTTTTTGACCCGATTATCTATTTTTAGAGTACCTATTAAATAAATCATCCCGTCATTGTGATGGCGGGAGTCTTTTTTGATTTCTTTTTGTCTTATGAGGTGGGTGATGTATTCTTCTTTTGTGTCAAAAACACAAGAGAGGGAAGTTGTTTGTTCTTTATCCTTAACTCCGTGGTTAACCGGAGTTTTACTTATTACCGGCATTTCCAATGCACCACTTAAATTATTAACGCTAAGTTAATAATATCGTATTTTTTGTCTAAATCAAGTGAAATTTTAGCTAATTTGGCAAAATCCTTGATTTTGCTTGGTTTCGGGCCAATTCATCAACGCGCTCGTTTTCAAGATGCCCGTTATGCCCTTTGATCCAAACCCATTTAATTTGGTGGTTTTTAAGAAGCGACTCGAGAGTTTGCCACAAGTCAATGTTTTTAACCGCTGTTTTCTTGTTGGCTGTGCGCCAACCATTAATCTGCCAATTGGGAAGCCACTTGGTAACACCATCCATAACATAGCGGCTGTCTGTATATAAAATTACTTTGCATGGCTTCTTTAATGCTTTTAGGGCCTCGATTACCGCGGTTAATTCCATGCGGTTGTTAGTTGTATTTGCCTCGCCGCCTGAGAGTTCTTTTTCGACACCTTGACAACGCAATATAGCCCCCCAGCCACCGGCTCCGGGATTGCCAGAGCAAGCTCCATCGGTATAAATCTCTACTTGTTGCATCAGAACTCTCCGCGGAAATAATCACTAAAGAACTCGTTCATTATCATATTATAATCTTCTTCACCGCGGGTAACTTTGGCTACAAATGAACGTAATTTGTTTTTGGGAATATAAATCCTAAAATCTTTAGGCATGGCCATATTGGCACCGATAACCCCCTCAAGCCTGAAATCATCTTCGATAAACGGCGATAAGACGATTTCAACATTGCAAAACTTTATGGCTCCGCGCGGCGGCAATCTTAGCTCTGGACGGGTAATAATATTTAGCTGTCCCTCAATACCTGCTATAACCTCCATTTGATTATAATTGGAAAAACGAACTTTATTATATTCGCTGCCGTCGCTTAACACCTCTACCGACAAAAACATCTCGCGGGCAATGACATTGGAAATATTAGCCCCCTGGATTTCAAAAGATATCTTAACATATTGCTCGGGCGGATTGTCTATGCTGTTGGGGTATAGCATATCCTCATCTTGATTTTCCAGCGCCTCAATCTTTTTGGCCGCAATTTTCAACTCAATATTGGGTTGCGGATAGCGCCCGAACATGCCGGCTATTACTGCATAAGGCGCCGGAACTGAATTGGAGCCTGAACGAATATATATGGCTTGGTTGCCAGTGGTCATTAACGGGGCAACATCGCTTTTGGGGATATAGGTGGCGACAAAACCATCTCCATTGTCATCAACGCTGATAATATGATTCCTGACTTTATTGTGACTGGGTATGGTGCAGCCCGAAATTGCGTTTTCAAGCCAACTCAAAAACCGATGAACATTCTTTACTTTTACCTTGGCTTTGGCTACATCTCCAACATCTATGTCTCTTGAACATTCAACTCCCCAGATAACCACGCCTCCCTCGGAATTGCCAAAACCGGATATGGCTTTGGATAAGTTCTTGCGATCATCGCGATGCAAAGTATTGAAATTTTTGCCATCGGAAGCGGCTTGTTTAAAGTCAATAAACAACTCTTCACTTTGGCGGTTGATAATAAACTCATCTATGGCATCCTCGCCAAAATAAACCAGTTTTTGAAAAATATCTTCGGCACGCGACATCTTATCTCTCCGCAAAAAAATAACGGCATTTAATGTCGTTATTTGTAGCACATAATCTTTAATTTTTTATTTATTTGAGCGCTTTTTTAAGTTCATCATATTCCATATATTTGTCCAAGGCTCCAAGCAAAGCATAAGTCGGGGTCGAGGAGAAGATTTCCGATGCAACATCGCGGATGTCATCCAAGCTTACCGCATCTATTTTATTTATGACCTCTTCGACCGTAAGACTGCGATTGTAAATTAGGTTTTGGCGCGCCAAAACCTCGGCAGTCGAAGATGAACTTTCCAACCCCATCTTGATACTGGCTTTTAACTGCATCTTGGCTCGCATAAACTCTTTGTCGCTTACCCGGTCATTACAAATCTTTTTAATTTCATCAATAACCACCGGTAGTAAAATCGGCAAATCTTTGGCCTCGGTGCCGGCATAAATTCCGAATATTCCGGTTTGGGTATGAGAGGCTGTATAGCTGTAAACAGAGTAAACCAAACCCCTCTTCTCTCTTATCTCCTGAAATAATCTTGATGACATCCCGCCGCCCAATATCATTGATAATACCGCCATATCATAATAGCGCTTATCTTTATAGGGATAGCCCTTAAAACCAAGAACAATATGACTTTGCTCTATAGCGCGTTTTTCTATGAAAAAACCGCCTTTATATTCTTGATTTTCGGTAGTAAAATCGGTATGAGGACGAAAATCTTTCATCCTATTTTCTATCATATCTACAAAATCTTGGTGTTTGATATTGCCTACCGCACAAGCAACCATATTCTCGGCGGCATAGTTGGTGCTTATATAGCTTAACAAACTTTCTCGGTCAAATTTGGCGACAATTTCTTTCGGCCCCAGGATTGAGCGGCCCAAAGCCTGATTAGGAAACGCCGTTTCTTGAAAATAGTCGAATATAATATCATCCGGTGTATCAATAGTTTGTTTAATCTCTTGGATTACCACATCTCGTTCTTTAATCAACTCTTCTTCAGGAAACATTGAATTGAGAATGGAATCTGTTAAAACATCAACCGCCAGCTCGGCATCTTCTTTCATCATCTTGGTATAGTAAGCGGTAAACTCCCTTGAGGTATAGGCATTTGACTGACCACCCACATTCTCTATCTCTTCTGATATTTGCAAAGCTGTACGTGTCTTGGTTCCCTTAAAAGACATATGTTCCAAAAAGTGCGAAATTCCATTATTTTCTTTTTTCTCATAGGCCGAACCGGTTCTTACCCACAGACCTAAAGAAACTGTTTCAAGCTGCGGACGCGAAGATGTTATAATCCTTAAACCGTTTGCCAAAGTTGTTATTTCTGAATCCATTTTACTCAAGTCCTATAAATTTATTTTTAATGCCGTATCTATTGCCCGTTTTGCCGATAAAACCGATGTTTCCATACAACAAGGATAATCTTTCATGCTCCAATCGCCGGCGATGAAAACATTAGGATATTTGCTTAAAGCATTGTCCGGACGACGAGAATTGGTGGCCTCATCCTGCTTAATGGTGGCATTTTTGACGCATATTGCCTTAAACGGAGGCATAAACGCCGAGTTGACACCACGTATTTTGTCAATCTCCCCCCATATCTTCATGGCCAACTGCGATAAATTTTCGCCTGAGGGAGAATAATTTGAGATAACCGCCGAAAGCAAATCATCATAGCTGAAAAGCCAGTCAAAACTTCCGCCCCTTACCCCGATAAAAGATGATCCTTGTGGTAGAAATATCGTTTGTGAGGTTTGATATATTATATTTATGATTTGGTTATGTTCAAGCGGAATTATCGGTAAAATTTTACTGCAATTTAGATTATCCAATGCAATAATAACTTTATCGTGTGAGCTGATATCAACCTGCCTTGCACCAAAATCAAGCTGAGCCGCGAAACCAAACTGTGATGATATTTTGCGTAGTTTATGATTGATATATATTTCATCGGCATATCCAGATAAAATATTTATAATCCGCTGGCTTAAATTGCCCCTTGAAAACCAAACTTTGCGCCGTGATGAGCTAAACGGAAAAAGCGAACGCATAATATTGCGTTTTATTGGCGTGGCAACATCTGATGATGGTGTGTTACAAATACTTTTTAGAACTAAATCACGATTGGGATAAATTTTGCCATCAACTTTACCTGTCTCAATATCAAAAAACCGACAATATCTGCACCATTCTTCTTTTTTTACAAATTGCGACATAAATTTATTGGCACCGACAATTACATGAAGCGAATTATCCAATGTCTTAGCAAAAGTTTTATCAAAATATGAATACGCCCTACCGCCCAAACAATCGCTTGCTTCATATATGACAGAACGTATTTCCGGATGTTTGTTTTTGAGAATCCAGGCACAGGCCAAGCCCGATATGCCGCCCCCGATAATATGAAAGGTTGTGCCGGATAAAGCTGCCAATCACTACCTCCCGATAAATGCTTTTAACACTAAAAACATCTTTGCAAAACGACTAATCTGCGGCTTGGGCGAAATAATCTCCCATCCTCGTTCTTGCATGATATCAAAATATTTTTTGTAGATATAGGCAATAGCTTTGACATTACGCGATGATTTCTTATTTAGTTTTTTTATGGAAGCAAATGCTTTTGCATAATTGTAATCTGCTACTTGAGCCAGCTCCTCTCTGGCTATTGATAAATTTTTATCGACAAGCACCGTCATTGGATCGGTTGATGTGATACCAGCTTTATGCAAAAATTCTTGCGGAATATATAATCTTCCGGCAACGGCATCGTCCCTTACATCTCGCAAGATATTGGTTATTTGCAATGCCAAGCCTAATGAAAACGAAAGCTCTTTAATTAACTCTTCATCATTACAGCCCAATATCCTCAAAGTCAAAGCACCAGGAGCTCCGGCAACGCCTAAGCAATACCGCTTAAATTGTTCAAAATTGGGGGCTTGTATAGGATTTGGCAAGTCCATCGATATACTGTCCAATAAATTTAATAATTCTTGTTTGGGTAAATTAAAACGCATACAGTTTTTGTAGATATTGCGTCCAATCTCCGAGGCCGGTACCTTCTTATCATATATATTGTCTATTTCTTTGCGCCATGCTGTCAAAAGTTCCATTTTTTTTGACGTTTCCTCATTGCTATCAACAATATCATCGATATGACGACAAAAGGCATATAGTGTATATATAGCCTGGCGTTCTTTGAGGGGCAAAATATGCATTCCCCAAAAAAATGACGAACCAGACTTCCTGACCATTTTGTTTATAAGTTTGTTCATAAAGTTTGTCCTTTATATATATTCTTGCAAAACAGCGCTCTTAAAAAGCCCAAGACTACGCTTTTAGCCCAATCATAAAATTTTAAGCGCGGTGGATTTTGCAGAATATCCACATTTTTATATTTTTTTAACATAGAATTGGTTAAGGAAAGAATAACGCACACCTCAAAACGTAATCTGAAATTTTGAATAAGATGCGGCAACAACTTGGCTTCGCTCATTAATGCTGATGTTTTATCCACCATTTCTCTAAGCAGTAATTTAACATTGGAACTACTGTAACTTAGACCAAAGTCGCTGATTTGCAGAGAATATTTTTGCATCATGTCTTGCGGAATATAGCACCTTCTGAGAAGGCTCAAGTCCTGTTTGATATCGCCCAAATGATTTATTATTTGCAAAACTATACATAAATTTTCTGCCGGTAAATAGGTCAACGGATTTTCGTCATATAATGCCAGCATAAATCTTCCTACCGGTGCTGCTGAATAACGACAATATCTGACTAGCTCATCCCAAATACGCATGGGGGTATTTATAGCATCTTGCTCAAATGCCTCAAGCAAATCAAGATAAAGAGAAGTATCCAATCTTTCTTGAACAAACATACGGCCAAGATTGCAAATAACCTCCAGATCCGGATTATTATCATCGGGATGTAAAAAAAACTTGGCTATTTCTGATAGTTTTGCTTGTTTTTCAAGAGAACTAAGCTCCGGGTTATCGGCAATATCATCGGCAAGACGAGCGGCCTTATAATAGGCCAATATTATATCTTTCATCTCTTTTTTATGAAAGAAAGTTACCGGAAACTGCTCGTCTCTACAATTCTTATGTTGCATTTATATTGGCCTTATTTTTTGAATCCACGGTATGATGTCGGCCAAGGCGCGCTTGCAATAGGCCTCTTTGCGCTCTTGACCTTTAATCTTCTTAAATTTGCCGTTTGTGGTTATCTCGCCCGCAATTGTCGGGAACAGGCCAAAATTTACGTTCATCGGCTGATAGTCGTCAATGGACGTATCATCACGCAAATGTTGCCAAATTGCCCCCAGAGCCGTTGTTTTTGGGGGAAGATAAATTTCTTGGTTGAGAGCAAAACAAGCATTGAAATAACCTGCCAACAAGCCTGTGGCCGCACTTTCAACATAGCCCTCACATCCCGTAATTTGGCCGGCAAAAGAAATGTGCGGGGCAGTTTTAAGCCGCAAATAGTCATCAAGCAATATCGGTGATTTGATAAAAGTGTTTTTATGAATTCCGCCGAGGCGGGCAAATCTTGCATTTTCAAGCCCAGGTATGGTGCGAAAAATACGCTCTTGCTCGCCATATTTCATCTTAGTTTGAAATCCTACGATATTGCGCAGAGTATCTTCTTTGTTGTCTTGTCTTAGTTGTACTACAGCATAGGGCTTGATTTGAGGTGCATGTGGATTGGTCAGCCCGACAGGTTTCATCGGCCCAAACAACAATGTATCTTTGCCACGCTCGGCCATAACCTCTATCGGCAGACAACCATCAAAATAAGAGGCTTTTTCAAAATCATGAAATTCTGTTTTTTCGGCCTCAAGTAATGCGGCGACAAAAGCATAATATTGTTCTTTGCTCATTGGGCAATTGATATAATCAAATTTTTCGCCTTTGTCATAACGCGACTGATACCATGCAATGTTAAAATCTATACTGTCTTTATAAACCACAGGGGCTATGGCATCAAAAAAATTGAGGCTTGCCTGCCCTATATGCGCCAAGATACTTTGTGTCAGCGACTGTGAGGCCAACGGACCGGCTGCTATAATAAACGGTGTGGGCGGCATCGGAAGCTCGGTTATTTCCTCGGTTATAAATTCAATCAACGGATGATTATGCAATTTGGAATCAATATATTGTGAAAAACCATCTCTATCAACAGCTAAAGCGCCACCGGCTGGAACTTTGGTGGTGTCGGCCGCTTCCATAATCAGCGACGATGCTAGCCGCATTTCCTGATGCAAAAGACCTATTGCACTATTAGTATAATCATCCGAGCGCAACGAATTGGAGCAGACAAGCTCTGCTGATTTGTCTGTTCTATGGGCCGGAGAACTTTTAAGCGGGCGCATCTCATGGATTATTACCTTAACTCCCCTTGATGCCAGTTGCCAAGCAGCTTCCGAGCCGGCCAGGCCTGCGCCTACGATATGAACTGTTTTTGCTCTCATCCTTAAATCTTACATCAAAACTTTAACAATTTCCGCTTTTATAGCTTTTTTTCTTGTAAAAGTAAACAAAAACTTCCGTTTATAAGTTGCGTATAGTATTTGCGTTTACAAATAAAAAACAATATACTTACAAATCAAGAACAGGAAAGGATTGTTTTGATGAGCTATTTGCGGCTGTTTTGGGGGTTAATGCTTGCAATTATTCTTTGTATCAACGTATCTGCTTATGCCAGTGAAGATACGGATGAATATCCTTTTCCGGAAGATTTCTCTTTTGACGAGTTGCCTGATATTGCTCCTTTGGAAGATGAAGCTCCGCAAGCCCTGTCTACGACTGATCAGATGTCGGATACCAAAAACAATGTTGATGATGAGACAGAGCTTGTTTCTGATAATAATGCTGCTTCCAATAATACTGCTTCAATATTTGATAAAACCGAGGACACAACAACCGGTGAACTCACTACATCCTCCGATAATCTATTTATTCCGCCCAATAATTCGACAACAGATACGGCCGGTGTTGATGCTTTTGACAATGAAAAAAGTTTGACAGACACATTGAAAGAAAATACTGCTGCCGAAAATCCAATTGAGGGAACTTGGGTCGAAAAACTTACATCATCTAATCCTTTGTCATTATTCACTTCGAAAGGAAATGACGACGCAAGCAGTGGAAGCGACCTCGAAAATTTGGTTAAAGGTGCCAGAAATAAAGATAATAACGGAAAATCCAATGCTTCGGTTTTTGATATTGCCGGAGTAATGCTAAGGATGAGTTTGATGCAGACGGAGCGAACTTTGGAAAACCGAGGGTTTCGCAAAGTAACCGCTAAGTTCCAAATTCCGAACTTTATTAAATGGCGCAATGAAGAAACCTGCAGAAACGAAGGTGTTGTCGGATATGAGCGCTTGGATGCTTGTGTAATCCAAAAATCAAAAAAAGGTGGATATCAGTATGTTCAGATGTTGAAATATGCAAAATTCGACTCAAAAGAAGAAATTGAAATATATCTGACCAGTAATTTTACGGAAAATAAAGTTTATAAAATCGTCTATCGCTCAAGAATTGCCGCTATTACCGGAA
Organism: uncultured Alphaproteobacteria bacterium; assembly: GCA_944391695.1. Classification (GTDB taxonomy): domain Bacteria; phylum Pseudomonadota; class Alphaproteobacteria; order RF32; family CAG-239; genus CAZU01. The sequence goes on along the minus strand of CALXUO010000040.1, from coordinate 24,342 downwards.
ATTCTCCCAAAGCCATTTATATTCGCAATATAAAAGTTTATGATTTTTGGAAAAAAATTAATCAAAAATACGGTCAACCGGATAATAAAACTACCGTTACCTGGGGATTGGGTGGCAATAATCCCTACCTTAAGGCAGCTACCGGATACTTGGTGTTGGAAGATCCTATTTTCAGAGAGTTAGACTATACCAGAATGTCAAGAGAAGATCAGAGATTTATTAATAGTGATTTTTATAATTTTTAAAGCTTTTGTGTATATGTTTTAGGCAAAAGTTTTGAAAATATATGAGGAATAACCAATGAATAATAACCAGATCGGAGAACTTGTTTGTACACGCATCAGCCACGATATTATCGGTAATATCGGCGCGGTTGCTAATGCGGTGGAGCTTTTGGAAGACGGGGATTTGGATTTTTTGGACGATATTAAATCTGTTCTAAAAAACAGCTCGCAAACGCTTGCTTCTAGAATGAAATTTTTTAGAATGGCTTTCGGACTTAATAATGCCAATCTGGATGATTTTGACTTGGTTAAAAAGACCGCTGTTGATTACCTTAAGACTATCGGCAATAAAGATTTTCCCATTACATTGCAGCTGGAACAGATTGTTGTTGATAACCGCAGGCTTGCTCTGGTAATGATTATGGTTTTGGCCGATATTCTTATCCGCGGCGGAAATATCAGCGTTTATCAGGAAAACAATACCTTGGTGGCCGAAGTTGATGCGAATGCCAAAATTGCGGTAGATAAACTTGATAAAATGGAAAAAATAATTTTTTCGCCATCTTATCCGAATGATCCTTCCTTGGCGCCATTGTGTGTGTTGATTAATGCTTTGTCCCCAACTAATATAAAAATTTATAAAAATGAACAGAAAATAAAATTAATAGTGATTGTAGGATAAAAAGATGCCTAGTTGTTTGATTGCTGATGATTCAAAAATTATGAGAATGTTACTCGCCAAAATTATGGAAAATTTTGGTTATACCGTGATTGAGGCTGAAGATGGCGAAGATTTGATGCAGCAATGCGAAAAAGATATGCCTGATTTAATTATCAGCGATTGGAATTTGCCTTTGGTTGACGGAATCGACGTCCTTTACAAAATAAGAACTGATAAAAAAAATAAACAGCCGGTATTTTTCTTTTGTTCCTATCTTAAGAATACCGAGGTTATTACTCAAGCCATGGACGGAGGCGCCGATGACTTTATCATGAGGCCTTTTGATGAGGATATTATTGCTTCAAAATTAAAAATCATAAAAATATTGCGGAGTGCTAAAAATGCGGCGACAAGATTTTGAATTTTTGCTTGATTTGTTACGAGAAAATGCCGGTTGGGAATTTGACGAATCGCAATATTTTATTATTGATAAAAAAATTTCCAATTTTATTCGTGAAAAAGGATATAATACGGTTGAAGATTTGATATTGGAACTTAAAACCGGACGAAAGCCTTTGATATCTCAGGTGGTGGAGGCTATGGCTTTTTCGGACACTTCTTTTTTCAGAGATTTTGATGTCTTCTATCGTTTCCAAAAAAATCTATTGCCGGAACTTAAAGAAAAATGTCGAGCAACCAAAAAACTTAATATTTGGAGTTTGGGCTGTTCTACCGGACAGGAAACCTATTCCATTGCTATTGCCATTAGCCGGGCTGACAAAATGTTTGCCGACTGGGAAGTTAATATCTTGGGATCTGATTTGTCATCTCTTTCAATAAGCAAGGCTCAACACGGCAGATACAACAACTTTGAAATTCAAACCGGGCTTAATGCTTCTACAATCTTAAAATTCTTTAAGTATCAAGACGAACAATGGGAAATCAATGAAGATGTCAGAAATATGATAGAATTTAGACGCTATAATATTTTGGAAGAGGCTATTGTTAAGTCAAAATTTGAGGTGGTTTTTTGCCGTAACGTTCTGCGTTATTTCTCGGCCGAACACCAAGATAGAATACTGCAACGCATCGCCTCAAAACAACCTCAAGGAGGATATCTCTACTTGGGTAAAGACGAATTTATTCCGGCTATTGAAAAATATTATTATCGCTTGAATGAAAATACCGGAGCTTATGTTGCAAGAGGGAACAGCGAATCATTGAATATAAATGTTAACCCAGCGGAAAACACCCATAATGATAATAATCATGGAATGCCTAGTTTTGTCAGACCTAATATTCTTGTAAAATAAATTAAAAAAACCACACGCTCTGTTTTACAGAGCGTGTTTTTTACCTTATGGTACTATTGCCACCAACTCAGATAGCCATCCCAACATCCAGAAGGACAACTAAAGTCGTATTCTCCCTCCTTACACCCGACTGCCATCCGGCAAATCAACTGTCCGGTGCCAAAAACCAGCTCTTGTATTTCATATGAAGATGAACCACTGCTGGCATACTTTGAGCTATCAACTTTGCTACCTATATAGGCTTTTTCATATGATGAAGCACAGCCGGTAACTTTCAAGCAACTGACATCGCCTTTTGAATATGTTGATGATGTATAATAAGCGCTGCTGGCTGAATATTTTTTAGTGTCACCACATAGATAAGAACTACTGCTTTCTTGTACAAAACCTTCCATACATCCTGTTATTTTATAACAGGTTATACCGTTACCTTTTTGCGCCGAATAGGTAGAACAACTTATAGGAGTATTGGTACAATTGCCTCCATCAGAACAACCGGTAAAATAGTATAGATAAATAGGATTTTTTAGAGAACTTAAATATACACTATCACTGGTCATACAATCATACCCACTTGGTATTGACGTCATATACTCATCTGTCTTGGTATAACCACTGACACATTTTAGCGAACTTCCAGTATAGGGGGTTTGCGTCTTATAGGTTACCCCTTCTACCGGAGGATTGGAAGTAAATTGCTTATAGCCAGAAGCACAAGAAAATCCTGAAGTTTTATAACAAGTTACTCCGCCATCTTCAACCGGTGTTGGATATGAAATGGATTCAAGATTTAGAGTAACAGAGGAGCCTTCTATATATCCTGCCGCACAGGTACAAGCCGTATATTTCGTTTTACCACCAACAGTACAAGAGTCTCCGCTTGGTACAAGACCTGTAGAAGAACAGGAATATTTATATTTTGAACCACATTGACAATCATAACAAATAGTACCGCCAGCCAATATCTTTTTTGTACATACAGCATCATTTTGAATTTCTGTAAAATAGCCCTTTGAACTACACGGAACGCTCTCTTCAACAGAGGTCTCCATCCATGACGGATTATACTCATGAACCGGCGTAACTTTTGCCATAGCCGGTAATGCAAATGACAGCGACACGGCCAAAGCAACAAATGTTCTCATATTGTTTAGCATATCAAAACCCCTTTTATTACCCCTTTTGGTTTATTTTAGCATGAATTTGTTAAAAAAACAATAATTAATCTTAATTTTATAAAAAACATGCCATATTTGCGGCCATTCGTTCCATACTGATAACCGCTGATTTTGGTGATTGCGAAAAATTAAAACCAACCCCGGGAGACATATGACAGACATTTCCTTTTTTATCATAAAGACAAAAAGGTGTGGAAAACCAATGTAAATAATCCGAACTATCATCAATATGAATATTAATATGATTGCGACGGCAAAAGTCAGCCTTGGCCATATTCCATAAATATTTCGGCACAATTAAACTGCCGTCTTCGGCTTGCTCTATCTTTCCTAGGGCCTGGTAATAGTCGGAAATGGCAAATATAAAGTCATAGGAAATACGATCGGCAGCCAAATCTTGTCTTACCTTGGCCATAGGCCCTCCGGTTATAATATAAATCTTATGACCTCGCTTTCTTGCTTCTGTACATAATTTGCCGAAATATATAGGATTTTGATCTATTACCCCGTGATAGTCCAAGCCGATTTTTAGCTTTTGACTAATCATTTTCATCTCCAAAATTATCTTGCCATACATCCTTGAGCGAATTGGGGCTTAGGGCTGAAAGCGGATTGATATCAATTGCCGGATCCGATATATTGCCGCTTATACCGTAATTTACCGCAAAAACAGTACCATCCTTACCGCTTAACAAGCTTCCAACCAAAGGTATCTTGCCCAAAAGACTGTTTAGGCCGTATGCCGGAGCTATCATCCCCTTAAAATCAAGCTCTTGCATATCACTGTTGTAACTGCCGCCTGCCGATATGCCTATTACATTGCCAAATGCTTTGGCATCTCTTAAAATAAGCTTGCTGTTCTGATATTCAAACGGTCCGTCAAAATGCGTAAAAGCTATCCCATCTCCTGATAACATATCAACAATACCGCTGAAAGAAGCTAGTGTTAACAATTTGGCAAAGATATTAGTCTTTACAATATTAAAATCTCTAGCTTTGATATGGCCGATAAATCTCTTGTCTGCTCCTCGTTTGGCGCTGATATTTAGCCTGCCGCCTTGAACATAATCATATAAACGCAAAAATTTAAGCGCTGAACCTGCATCATTACTTTCTATATTTAGCAGATATTCATCATTCGGGCGTTTGTTATAATCAAGCTTTAGATATGGTTGTATCTTATTTTTACGTGTTGCTGTCTTAAAATTACCTACCAGATGCATATCATCTATCCCAATTTTATTTAATATCTTGGCTGAACCGGCAAAATTATTTATGGCAACATTTTTATCCGTCAAAAGCTTATCTACCGCTATACTGATATCGGTGTCGGGAGTGCTTTCCCATATGTCTTCTTTGCTTGCTTGTGTTGGTTGAGCAGTACTGCTTGAAACTTTATTCGAGGTACCGTCTTCTTTATCAAAAAAAGGAGATAAATCATATGATGATCCGGACACTATAATCTTTATTTGCTCTTTTGGTGTATAATTAAAACTTATTTGAGCCGAAGCATTAGTCTCGGGTCCTTTAATCTGCTTGATGTCTATAAGCGATATTTTGCTTTGTTTATCTAATGAAATGCTGCCATGCAGACGAAAATCTGGTTTGGATAATGAAAATGACGGAATCGCGGTTATTTTATCGTTAACAATATTAAGTTGCGCGGTTATTTCACCATTGATATCTTCGTCTTTCTTAAATCCTAAAAACGAATAATCTATAACAGTCTGACGCAAATTCCCGTGCGCATCTATAACCGTTTTGCCGTCGGAATAAACCGTTATTACGGCTTTGGCCGGAATCGAACCTTTGATATAGGGGGCCTCAAGCGCCCTTACTTTAAGCCCAAGCTTTTCCTTAAAACTTTCATCAAAATTAAAACCTATTTGGTAGCGACGCTGATATTCTTGAGAGGCAAAATTTTCATCCCAAACAAAGCTTATCGGCAAACTATCTATACTGGCAACTCCGGTAATATTCATATGTTCGTTATCTAATACAAATTCCAAGGTCTTGGCCTCGACCGATTTGTCTTTTAGTGCGTTTTTTATCTCGACATCACGCAGGGATGCTTTGACATTTACATTTACATCTTCGGGCGCTAGATCTTGGCGCAATTCAAAATCAAGACTTAATTCTGCTACCGCGCTTCCTTTGATGCTGTCAGGTTTTATGCCCATCGAACTCGGATATTTTAACGGTTCGTGATCTATCAATCTGAGGATGTTACTTATAGAACCAACACCTTCCAACCTCAATTTTAGAAAATTATCTTCTTTGTTGAGATCATACAAGTCAATGAATCCGCTACTTAAAACTACATCATCCGATATTGCTTTGCTGACATCAATTTCGATATTTTGTTCGCTGAAATGCGCTTTACCGTAAATCCCTGTTACTTTGGGCATCTCGTTTAAGTATAAAACCGTTCCGTTTTCTATATCGGCAACACCGGATAATGACTTAAAAACAATGGCTTTTTCTTTTTTATCATAGCCAAAATCAAAAGCAAAATCGCCATTTTTGATATAGCCGTCAAATAAGCTTTCATGACACCATTTCCAAGCTTTGTCGCCAAAGTATTTGGGCCAAAATTTGGTCAACATATTGGTTTCAAGCTCTTTAATCTTGGCCAAAATCCTGATCTTTAGGTCTTTCTTTGAAGAGTGTAGTAAATACTCCTTAAGCCCCTTAATTTCAAAACCAAGTGAAGCTTTTTGATTATCAAGATTGAGATTGGCATCGCTGATTTTTATATCTTCTAAGTTGCCGCTTATTTCGCCTTTGAGTACCAAACCTGAAACATCATAATCATAGTTTTCATCGGTCGAAAATTTTATCTTGCCCTTTTCTCCTTCAAACGCAAATGATATTTTATCTATTATCTGGCTGCTGTTTTCGAGCATATCACTCTTATAAGCCTGTAAATTTTCCAAATTTAAAATCGTACTCAGACTGCCGTGAAGCGGTATCCTGATGTTATAAAAATCTTTGGAAGCATCAGCCGGAGTAACTAACTGCAGCAAATTGGCCGGTATTAAATCCGAAAAATAAAACTTCATCTCCGCTTCCGATTGGCCGTAATCATACTCAACCGAAAGACCTACCGATGATGTGCTTTCAGTAAACGGCATAAGCGCGTTTATCTCCGTGTTTAATTTGCCAAAGCCGCGGTCAAATACATAGTTTACATCACTAAAACGCCACTTTTTACCTAAATCGACCTCTAAAAGCTCTACATCGGCTTTGCTGATCTCTATAGTATTAATATAACTTTCAGGATAAGTATTGTCTTCGGAATTAAAGCGTTCCCAAAAATCACCGGCTTGATCAAAATAATATTCCAATTTCTTACGACTTATCTCAGAAGAATTTTTTTCTTCCTTAATGCCATATTTGCTAAAAATAAAAATTTGTGGCTGATTAATCTCTATTGTGCTTGGAGCAATAACACCTTTGAGTAACGCTCTGAGACTAAACGACAGTGCTACTTTGGGGGCATTAATTGTGATATACCCCTCCTTTTTATATACCACATTGTTGGCTATAATCCTAAGCGGTTGAACCGAACGCACCAGCTCAAGATTAACTCCGTCAAGTGTTACTTCATAGTCCGTATCTTCGTGGTTTAGAGCCCTGATAATATAAGGTTTTAGAAACGGCAGGCTGATTGAACCGCGATATAATTGCCAAATAAACAACAACAGCCCCACCAGCAAAATAACGCCGGCAAAGTCTGCTATTTTATGCAATGTATAACTGCGGTTACTTAATTTCTTCATTGTCTTTAAGCCAGTTTAAAATATCTTGATAGTTTTTGTGATCATATAAGTCCGAATGATTTGCATCGGGATATATAATCATTTCTTTGGGGTGATTGGCAGATTTATACAAAGCTTTGGCTCTACCTACCGGAACAACTTTGTCTTCTGCAGCCCCCATAATTAATACCGGAAGCTTAAGCTGAGCTAATTTATATGTGTTGTCATATTGATCCTTAATCATTGAATCAAACGGAAATAGTGGCCAAATTCTTTGCTTAACCACATTTATAAGACTATCAAACGGAACTTCCAAAATAAGAGCGGAAAACGCTTCATTTTCACCTTTGACATAAGTCGTATTTATGGCAGCATAACTACCAAGCGACATTCCGTAAATTATCAGAGAGGAATTTTTATATTTGAGCGAATGCAAATAATCTATCGCCGCAATTGCATCGGCGGCAATGTTAGCCTCATTAATCACTCCGTCAATTCCACCAAAACCTCTATATTCACCGATAAAGACACCATATCCTTCAGAAATAAATGGTATAAGTTTGTGGTAAAAATATTCTATATTGCCAGAGTTGCCATGAAAATAAACAATGATTTTTTTACCATCTTTGGGAGGAACAAACCAACCATACAACTTGGTGTTATCGGCCGATAAATAATTTACCTCTTTGCCTAAAAATCCATCAGCAACAGCTTGTTCTAAATCAGCACGTTTGTTCAATGGATTATAGAAAAAATACTGCGGATAAAAATAAACCGCCAAGCAAAAACTTATATAGCCTATAACTGCCGCTGTTAAACCAATTTTGACGTATTTTTTAAGCATTAGCCGCTCCTAATTTATCTGCTAAAGCCGCCGATAAAAATATATCTATATCTCCATCTAAAACCGCTTTAGTATCAGAGGTTTCAACCTCGGTACGCAAATCTTTGACCATCTTATAGGGTTGCAACACATACGAGCGTATTTGATAACCCCAACCATTATCCCCTTGAGCGTCTCTTTGCTCTACAGCTTTGGCTTCGCGTTTTTTGATTTCAAGTTCATAAAGTCTTGCTTTGAGCATTTTCCAGGCCGCATCCCGATTTTGAAATTGTGAACGCTGATTTTGGCATTGTACCACAATCCCTGTTGGAATGTGCGTAATGCGAACTGCAGAATCGGTTTTGTTAATATGCTGGCCGCCGGCTCCTGATGCTCGATAAGTATCAACCCGGCAATCTGCTTCGTTAATATTTATCTCTATACTATCATCTATAACCGGATAAACCCCCACCGAAGCAAAACTGGTGTGTCTTCTTGCATTGCTGTCAAAAGGCGATATCCTTACCAGACGATGAACCCCGCTTTCCGATTTTAGCCAGCCATAGGCATTATGGCCTGATATTTTCAAGGTAGCCGATTTGATACCGGCAACCTCACCTTCGGTCTCTTCTACATATTCAACTTTGTATCCGTGGGCATCGGCCCAACGCGAATACATCCTTATCAACATCTCAGCCCAATCTTGAGCCTCGGTGCCGCCCGAGCCGGAGTGAACCTCCAAAAAGGCATCATTACCATCTGCCTCACCGGACAACAACGCCTCCAATTTGGCGTGTTTTACTCTTGCCTCCAGGGCTACAAGCTCGGAATATATTTCATCCAATCCTTTGTCGTCGGATGAAGCTTCGGCAAGCTCTGCCAATTCTTTATAATCTGCCAGGCTTTGGCTCATATTGGTGAAATTATTAAGGTTAAACTCAAGCGTGTTCTTTTCGCTCATCAGCTTCTGGGCTTTGGTCGGATTGGACCAGAGATTGGCATCTGAGGTTAGACTTTCAAGCTCGGATAAACGCAAAATGGCATTATCATAGTCAAAGAGACCTCCTCAGCAAATCTATTGATTGCTCTATGTCTTTGGTTATTTCATATATATCGGCACGCATTATTGCTGTTATCTCCTAATATTCGCTTCCGAGTTGGATTTCATCGTCGCTGTTTTGCTCATAGCTTACCGTAGGCATTGCACTATCTGCACTATTTTCAGCAACCTCGCTTTCTTTATTTGCATCCTCACCGATTACTTTCTGCTCAAAAGCTCGTTTGGCCGCCTCCGGCTTTAGGGCTTCCCAAATTACACTTGTATCGTTTGGCGTGGCTGGTTTGCCGGTGTCGTGATTAACTCTGACTAATTTGATTCCACTCGGTATGCGGAAAGGAACATCGGCATTTCCTTCAAGCGCATTTTGCATAAACTCATGAAACACAGGCAGAGCCGCAGAAGCTCCGGTTTCATAACGCCCCAAAGAACGAGGCTCATCAAAACCTACATAAACGCCAACAACCAAATCAGGCGAAAAGCCTACAAACCACGCATCTTGATTCTCGTTGGTGGTTCCGGTTTTTCCGGCTAAATGCTTGCCAATGGAGCGCAACCTTCCGCCGGTACCATACTGTACAACCCCTTCCAAAATGCTAACCATTTGATAGGCACTTAACGGATCTATTATCTGTTCCCTGGTATCTTGCAGAACAGGAACCGGTTGATCTTCCCATTTATCAACCGAACAATTATCACAATGGCGATTGTCGTGGCGATAAATGGTGCGACCGTGGCGATCTTGTATTCGTTCTATCAGATAGGGCGATATCTTTTTGCCGCCGTTTACAAATATGCCATAGGCCGAGGCCATGTTAATAAGTTTGGTCTCTCCGGCACCTAATGACATTGATAATAATTCCGGCAGATTATCATTAACACCCATCTTTTTAGCATACTCGGCAACTTTATCCATACCGACATCTTGGGCCAATCTTATGGTCATCAGATTTCTTGATTTTTCTATTCCTTGACGCAATGTCATAAGCCCATAGAATTTTTTGGAATAGTTGGCCGGTTTCCATAGCGGTTGTCCTTTCCCCTGATCTAACACAAAGGGGGCATCCAAAATCAAATCCGTCGGTTCATAACCGTTTTCAAGTGCTGCTAAATAAACTATCGGTTTGAATGCTGAACCGGTCTGCCTCTTGGCCTGTGTTGCCCGATTGTACTGCGATTTTTGAAACGAATAGCCGCCAACCATCGCCAGAATCTTGCCGGTGTGCGGATCTAGTGCTATCAAACCACCTTCAACATTGGGAAGCTGTCGCAAATAATAGCTGTTTTTAGGCATATTGCGAGCCGCAGTATCTTTTTCATCTATTGGCTCAACCAAAATAATATCACCTTTTTTCAAAACCTCAGTTACTTTTTGCGGCTGACCACCAACCGATTGATTCTTAAGATTTTTCCTTGCCCAAGACACCACACTCAGCGGAATTTCTCCTTTTATGCCTGATTGGGTTTCAATCAAAGCTTTATCGGCCGATACTTCTTTGACTATGGCCAATACCCAGCTGTCTTTGACACCCAACGGTTTGTCAAGTGAGAGAAAAACTTCTTTCCAGCCATCTTCTAGAGCTATGTTTTGCAACGGACCGCGCCAACCATGACGGCGATCATAGTTTTCTATCTCTTTGGCAAAAGCTTTGGTGGCAATCTCCTGAAGGCGCGGATTCAAGGTGGTCCTTATCAAAAGCCCTCCCTCATAAACGGCATCATCGCCAAATTCTTTTTTTACCTGCCTTCTTACATCTTCACTAAAATATTGGGCATATTTAACCAAAGCACCACGATTAGATATAACTTCCAAAGGCTCTGCTTTGGCTGTTTCGGCTTCGTCTTCGCTGACATAGCCGTCTTCAACCATGCGGTCAATTACCCAATTGCGACGCGCAACAGCCGCATCATATTTGGTTTTGGGGTTATAATTATTGGGACCTTTGGGTAAGGCTGCTAAATAAGCTGCTTCGGCCAAGTTAAGCTCGTCTAAAGACTTGCCAAAATAATTCATGGCTGCTGCTGCAACACCATAGGAACGATTGCCCAAATAAATTTCATTTAAATATAACTCAAGAATATGCTCTTTGCTAAACGCCTGCTCCATCTTAATGGCCAATAACGCCTCTTTTATCTTGCGCTTATAAGAAACCTCGGAAGATAATAAAAAGTTCTTGGCAACTTGCTGGGTTATGGTCGAGGCACCCGACGGACGTCTACCACTGCCAAAGTGTTTTATGTTGGTCAGAACAGCTCTTGCAATACCTACAAAATCAACACCAAAATGATGATAAAATGTCTTATCCTCGGCCGAAATAAATGCCTGCTTTACAAGTTTGGGAATCTTGTCTTCGGGTACAAAAAGTCTTTTTTCGGCGGCATATTCCATCATAACCTGTCCATCACCGGCATAGAGTCTGGTGGTTACCGCCGGCTCATATTTTTCCAATTGCCTATACTCCGGTAACTCCTGCGAGATTTGCCAGACCGAGGTAATTATAACTACAAAAGCTATTACCGCAAAGAAAAAGCATGTGCTTAAAAAAGACGAAAGTGTTTTGAGCATTTATACCGTATTCCAACCGCTTAATTTTTATTTACCTTCTACTTGTAGTAAAATTTTATGGTGCTGTCAAACATTAATACTTATTAATGCTTAGGATTTTGAAAATATTTATCTATCGCTTTGACTGCGGCATCGGCTAATTTGCGGCGATAGGATTTTCGTCTTAATTGCCTTTCCTCGGTTGGATTGGATAAATAGCCGAGTTCCAATAAGACCGACGGAACATCCGGTGCTTTTAAGACCGCAAATCCAGCAAATCGATGCGTGTTGCTCACGGTTTTGGCTACTTTTGACATTTGCGAACTTAAGAGTGAAGCAAATTCGGCAGAAGAATTGTTGGTTTCTCTTTGGGCCAAATTGAGCAAAATATCACTCACTTCTTTGGAATGTTCCGCAAAGTTAAGACCTGCAACAATATCGGCCTTATTTTCTTTTTCGGCCAGGGCTGCAGCCTCTTTATCCGATGCGGTTTCGGATAAAGTATATACCGATAACCCAACAGCCTTGCGATTACGTGCGCTGTCGGCATGAATCGAAATAAACAAATCGGCATCATAACCACGTGAGATTTTCACTCTTTCACGCAAAGGAATAAAAACGTCGCGGCTACGCGTTAAATAAACCGTGTATTTCCCTTTCTTGTCCAACAACTCTTTAAGCTCTTTGGCCATGGAAAGAGTAATGTTTTTTTCATAAGTGCCGTTATAACCAATGGCTCCAGGATCAACCCCACCGTGGCCAGCATCAATAACAATTATTTTACGCTTATTACTTTGAACAACAGGCGCTGTTATGGCTTTGTCCGATGGATTGGCATCGGCCGAATTATAATCGCTACTGCTTATGGCATGAGAATTGCCGACTTTAGAGATAAATTCACGCTCCGACGAGGCCTCAAGATCTATGGCAAAACGCCAATTAAAATTGCTTTGCGGAGCTAACATAAATGCTTTTTTGATGAGAATCGGTTTTTTTAAGTCAAAGGCTATCCGCACACCATTAACTCCTACCGTGCCGACACGAACGTTTTCTACAAACACATTATTATCTTTATTGTCCAGTACTGTGGGGGAGACATCAACCCCTTGTGCATCTATCACCAAACGATTGGGCTCACTTAAAGTAAAAACCTTGTAGTCAAACTTGGAATCGGCATCAAAAACTATCCTGACACTACCTATTCCCTGACCAATCCTAAGACCAGTGATTTTGCCGGCAAAGGCATCTGATATCGGCAATATACATAATGCGGCAATAAATATTATTGCCGTCATTTGGGATAAAAGCCGTTTTATTTGCTGCATATTTCGATATTCCTTTACTTTCTGTTTTTAGTATAGGACAGACTTATTTATAATCTCTTAAAAATTTTTGGCAAAGATAAAAAATATTGTTGTGTTTTAAATTAAAATGTATATGCTGAATTTTGAGTTTTGACGGGGTTTTTTTGTGTCGCGGCAGATCTTAACCATTTATTAACACATGACATAATAGATCTGTTTTCGGCACCGTTGTTTCTTCAACATGATTAAACAACACCGCAAAACAATGAGAGCAAGATTTTGCCGAAGAGGTTTTACAAGATTTTGCGGCCGGTAAGCCAATTAACAACAACAATATTTTTACCAGCCGTTTTATTAGGCAGGGCGCTCCTTGATGTGGAAGGGTAAGCCGTTGTTGCTATTAAAATTAAACAAAGCAACCATCATTTGGTGATGGTTTGTGTTTGTTAATCTAGAAAACATTCTCCGGTATTTTACAACCTATAATCCCCTATTGAAAAATAGGCAAAATGGAGATTTTTATGACAAAAAGAATGTTAATTGACGATACCCAGCCCGAGGAAACAAGGGTTGTTGTTGTTAACGGAAATAAATTGGAAGATGTCGAATTTGAGACATCAAACCGCAAACAAATAAAAGGCAATATTTATCTTGGCAAAATTATGCGGGTTGAACCTTCACTACAAGCCTGCTTTGTCGATTATGGTGGAAACAGGCACGGATTTATGGCTTTTGGCGAAATTCATCCCGATTATTACAATGTTACCGACGAAGTGGTTGCCGAAATTGATAAAGAAGTTGATGAAATTATTGAAAATAAAAAGAAGTTTATTAAAGAACGCGAATTGGAGCGGGAGCGCCGCGCCAAGGAAAAAGCTTTGGCTCGCGAAGAGGCCTTGAAAGCGCGGGAAGCCGAAGCAAAAGCTGAGGAAGAAGCAAAAGCCCAACTTGAACAAGCCGAAGCCTCTAAAGAAGATAATACTGTTGAAGTTGCTACCAACACCAATGATAATGCTTTGCCAGAAGCGGTTGTTAACAATGAAACGGCCGAAACACCGATTATAAGCGAAGAAGAATTTATTGCCGAAGAAGAAGCCAAAGCCGAAGAAGAAGGTGGTAAGAAAAAAACCAAGCGCCGTGTCTTAAAGAAAAAATACCGCAAACAAATAGCGGCAGAAGGGGCAAAAGAAGAAACTAAAAATTCGTCTAAGACAAAAGTTATGGCTGAAGATATTGGACTGGAGGATAATTCCGTCATCCAAGAAGTTGATCAAGATGAGACGCAAGACAAATTTGAGGAAAATGAAACCGATGATGTTGATGACGATGAAGATGAGGAAAACCTCGATTTTGAAATCCAACGTAAATTGATTAAAGCTCGTAAATTATATCATCGGCATAAAATTCAAGATGTAATTAAAGAAGGACAAACGGTTTTGGTGCAAGTTGTCAAAGAAGAGCGCGGCAATAAAGGTGCTGCGTTGACAACTTATCTGTCTTTGGCCGGCAGATATTGCGTTTTGATGCCTAATCGGATTAAAAGCGGCGGAGTCTCAAGAAAAATAACCAATGCTGCAGATAGAACCAGGCTTAAGGGAATCGTTAAAGAGCTGCCGCTTAACCCAGATATGTCTATTATTGTCAGAACTGCCGGTGAAGAAAAAGCAAAAGCTGAAATTGTAAGAGACTATAACTATCTTATAAGGGCTTGGAACCAAATAAGAATCGATGCCCTTAAAAACAAGGCACCAAAACTGATACATGAAGAAGGTAACCTGATTAAAAGAGCTTTGCGGGATATTTATACCAAAGATATTTCCGAGATTTTGGTGGCCGGTGATGAAGCTTATAGATTGGCAAAAGATTTCTTCCGTATCCTTTCGCCACATAATTTGAAAAAAATTAAAAGTTATCATAACAATGATATGCCACTGTTTCAGCGTTTTCAGGTTGAGGGACAATTGGATAAATTGCATGATGCCAATGCACAACTTGAATCCGGCGGCTATTTGGTTATTAATCCTACAGAAGCTTTGGTTTCTATCGATGTTAACTCCGGACGCGCCACCAAAGAAACCGACTTGGAAGAAACTGCGCTTAAGACCAATTTGGAGGCTTGTGATGAAATTGCTAGACAGCTGCGTCTCAGGAATTTGGCCGGTTTGGTGGTTATTGATTTTATTGATATGGATGAGCCGGCCAATAACCACGCGGTTGAAAAACGCATGAAAGAAGCTTTGAAAAAAGACCGCTCGCGGATTCAAGTAGGAAAGATGAGCATGTTTGGGCTTTTAGAACTGTCCAGACAAAGAATGCACTCGGCTTTTTGGGAAAGCAATTATCAGGTATGTCCTTACTGCCACGGCAAAGGTATTACCCGTACACTTGAATCGGCTGGGGTATATATTTTACGCATGATTGAAGAAGAAGGAGTAAAAAATCGCTCGGCCAAAATTAACGTCTCGGTTCCGCCGGAAGTGGCTATTTATCTGCTTAACCACAAACGCCGCACTTTGACCGAACTTGAAAACAAATACAAGCTTGAGATTGTTATCAGTGCCGATGGGGCCATAAAATGTGTTTCCGACTACAAACTTGAAAGAACCAAAATGGTTGCCGTAAAAGAGGAAAAACAACTCTCTGAGCCCATTCCTGAGCCGGAAATTGAAAATACCGAAACGCCGAGTGATGGTGTTTTGCCCTCAGCCGAGGAGACCCCAAAAGAGGCAAACAATAATCGGGGACGACGCGGCAGACGCGGACGGTTTGACCGCAGAAGAGGACGCTTTAATAATGAAAAATCGGCCGAGAATGCTCAACCTTTGCCTAAGCCGCAAGAGCCGGTTATTCTGTATGACAGTGCCGCTCCCAAACCTGAGGAGCAAGAACCCAAGGAAGAAAAGAAAGGAAAATCTGCCTGGTGGAAAAAACTTATCAAAGGATAGCCTGTTTGATGAACAAAACACTAAAAAAGCTGCCCGCCTGCTTACTTTTGGCGGCGGCTTTTTTATCTTTTGAAACAAAGGCTGCGGAAATAAGAATTATCTCTGATGAAGAGACCGAGCAGTTCTTGGCTGATGTTATCAAACCGTTGTTTAAGGCTGCCAATATTCCTTTTAACCGTAACAATGTTTTCATTGTTGAAGATAATTCGCTTAATGCTTTTGTGGCGGACGGAAATCGCTTGTTTATTCATACCGGAACCATAATAAGAGCTGATAGCGTCAACGAGCTATCTGGTGTTATTGCACACGAAACCGGGCATATTATGGGAGGACATATTTTAAGGCAAAAACTTAAAGCTCAAGATATGAACGAGGTGGCTTTGGTGTCGGCTATTTTGGCCGGCGCCGGCGCGGCATTAAGCGGAAGGGGTGATGTGGCAATGGCTGTGATGCTCGGCGGACAATCATCGGCATTAAATCATTATACCGGTTATCGCACCAGCGAAGAACGTTCTGCCGACGAAGCAGCCAATAAACTTTTGAATGCAACACATCAGTCGCCTCTGGGAATATTGCAATTTATGAAAAAAATATCGCAAGACAATATGCTTAATGGCAGAGTTGAAATACCTTATTTCAGAACACATCCGATTACAACCGAGCGTATTGCATTTTTTGAGCAAAAAGCGAAATCTTCGCCCTACTCGGCTCAATCGCCTTATGATGAAGAATTTTTGATGATTAAGGCTAAACTTAAGTCCTATTTGTTACCGCCAGATCAGGTATTGCAGGAATACCCGCTCACAAGAAAAGATATTCCGGCGCAATATGCTCAGGCAACGGCCTTGTTTAAGCTGCTTAAATTTGACGAGGCTTTACGCATGATTGATAATTTAATTGCCAAAGAACCGCAAAACCCGTTTTTTTATGAGCTTAAAGGACAAATTTTGCTTGAAACCGGAAAAATTAATGGAGCCAAACAAAATTTTGCCAAAGCCTATAATCTGCTGCCAAATTCGTATCTGATGCAGCTTAATTATGCTCAGGCTATTTTGGAAGACAATCCTTCAAAAGAAGATGCCAAAAAAGCGGTAGACTTGATTAACAGATCTTTGCTTATTTCGCCAAAGGCTTTTAGCTGGATGCTTTTGGCCAAAGCCTACGGAATTATTGGGGATATGGCTTGGGCAAATTATGCCTCGGCCGAATATTCTTTTAGGATTGGGGCTTTGGATATTGCCTTGAACCAAATCAAATCAGCTCAAAACAACAACCTATCAAAACAACTTAAATTAAAATGTGAGGATTTGGAGCAGCGAATTAAAGATATAAAAAATAACAGCTAAACCTTTATGCTTGGAAAATGCAAATTTTGGTGATAGGATGGAATTAATGTTAAATAATTTTAGAGGTAAAAATGAGGCGACAAAACGGTATTACCTTTAATGAGGTTATTGACTGGATTAAAAGTGATGATTTTGAGCTGGAAAAACTGCCGCTTAAAATAGCTGAGGCTTGCCAAGATAAAAGAGATTATCAAAACTTTGGTACGTTTTTGCAAAGAGCCTTTAGATTGGCCGCTAAAAAAGAACGCGACCGCGCTTTGGCGGCTAAAAAGATCCTCGAGGACAAAATAAAGGAACTGACCAAACAAGAACAAGCTAATGCCTCTGGCCCGACAAAGGATGGTTCTAATCATCCCAAAACCATAACATTGGAGATGGGACAATCTCTTAAGTCAAACAACAATGATGACGAAAACAAAGATGAGAATAACAAAAATAATGATCCTGCTTTGCAAAATTCTCATCAATCAACCGTTGTTTCGTTTCCTAAGATTGTTTCTTCTTTGCTTGATGAGTATAAAAATAAGGATATTGCCGTTGAGGCAAAAAATGACAAGCAACAGGATTTTCCTTTTGCCTATAATCTTTATGCTCCGAACATGAAACCTGATACCGGGACTAAACCTTGTGGCGAGGTTGTGGTTGAAAAAGAGGATAAAGTCGTTTTAGTAAGTGAGGAAATAAGTCATTTTGTGGCAACAATTGCCGGTATTAAAAATTCCGGTGCTGACAAAATTGATCTAAGCCTTGCTGACGTAAGCGAAGATAAAAGAAAGGCTTTTGCCGCAAATGCCATTGTGGCCGGAGCAATCGTGGGAATAAAAATTGAAAATTCACCTTATTCGTTGGAAGAACTGAAAGAAGTTAACAGCATGATTAATCACGTTATCAATTTAAATAAAAAACGAGATGAAATTATAAATATGGTCAATGACAGCACTAATAATAATGCTGCTTTGGAGGCCAAAATTAACGAGACTTTTGAGTATTATAAGCAATTTACACAAGGACATATTCCGCCCAAAGAACAATTGCAAATTTTCGCCTGCGGAGTAAATGCCGCCAAAAAAGACAAACTGCGGCAAGTTGCTACCAATGTGCTTAATCAACACCGTGCCAATACAAAATAAAAATTATTTAGTCTTTTTGCTGCCAATTGCCACGTTCGTCTTGTTGCCAATAAAAGCAATCAATGCCTGATGATTTTACCTGTTTCCAGAATTCTCTTGCCTGGGAAAGGCTTTCTTCGTCGGTGCCGTCAAACAAATTTAAGACTCTTTCATATTGGGCAAGACTGTTGATATCGATTTTGGCACCGTCTACCAAAAACAACATAACGGCATTGTTGGGATTGTCATCTCCTGAGGTCAGCCAAATCGGCTGTAGTGCCGCATTACCGTCTTTTTTGCTACCGTGGGGAAGAAAAGACTGGTCATCATATGTCCAAAGTGCGGTATTTAAAAATTCTATTCTGGCTTCGGTTCCAATCTTTACCACAATATGTTTGCCGGTGGCATAAGCTTTCTCCAACAATTTGGGCAAAGCTTGCTCTATGGAACTTTGTTGCAGATGATAAAAATCAACCCTGGTCATTACCTGATACCTTTAATCTCAAGCTTTGGATTATGCCATCGCTTATGACTTCAACTTCTATCATTGCTCTGCCCTCAGCCAAAGCATAGGCAACATACGAGCGTATATCTTCCATGGATGAAACTTTTTGGCCGTCAATTTTGCGAATAATATCGCCGGATTTAATCCCTTTAATAACGGCATCTGAATCAGCCAAAACCTCGGTTATCTTAATATCACCGTTATCACTTGTTGCAGTAACCAAGCCCAACTCTTCAACATAACCCAACGGTTTTTCCGGAGCCGCTATCTTGCCTGATGAAGGGGATATAATCTCCGGCATTAAAGCAACCGTTATTTCGATATCTTTTATAAGATTGTTGCGCCATAGGCGCAGGATAATAGGTGTTCCGACATTGGTTTCAGCAATAAGCCTGGAAAAACTTTTGATATCTTTGATATCATTGCCGTTAATTGATATGATTATATCGCCGGCCTCAATACCGGCTTTGGTGGCAGGAGAATTATCACTTAATGAATTTACCATAACCCCACCGCTGAAATTTTGGTTGGCACTTAGCGAAATATTTTTGCTTGAAGTGCTGCCTTTAATACCTATCCAACCGCGTTCCACTTTGCCTTTTTGCACCAGCTGCTCAATGACAAATTTGCTCAAATTTATCGGAGTGGCAAAACCAACACCCATGCTGGCACCAGTGGATGAGAATATGGCCGTGTTTATTCCTACTACCTTGCCTTGCATATTAAACATCGGCCCGCCTGAGGAGCCTTGATTAATGGAGGCATCGGTCTGAATAAAATTATCATACGAGCCGGCGTCAATATCCCTTGATTTGGCGCTGACGATACCTGCGGTTACGCTACCGCCAAGCCCAAACGGATTGCCGATTGCCAAAATCCAATCGCCGACTTTGAGCTCATCTGAGTTGCCAAACTCTACAAACGGCAAAGGTTTGTCTGCTTCTATCTTTATCAGGGCCAAATCCGTCATTTTATCAGAACCTATGACAACGGCATTATACTGGCTGTCATCATAAAGGGTAACGATTATTTCATTGGCTTTATCAATAACATGATTGTTGGTAACGATATAGCCTTTGGAATCAATCAAAAAACCTGAACCAAGCGAGGTTTTGCCTCCTTCGTCCTGCAAAAAATAATCCCTGATATATTCGTTGGTGCTGAAGACATCTGCTTTTTCCGAATTGGCAGGCTCAGTGCGCAGAGTGGAGATATTGACCACGCCGGGGGAGAGCTTTTCAACGAGCGGAGCAAAAGATATGCCCATCATGTTATTTTCTTGGGCACCTAGATTGCCGGAATATAGAAAAGCAACCAAGATGAAAATTATTTTGCGCAACAAGTTCTAACGTCCTATTTTTGAGGTTTGTTTGAAATACTCAAAAAACTCCGAATCCGGCGAGAGTACCAAAGAAGTATCGCCTTGACCGGTAAGCGAATTTTTATAAGCCTCCAACGAGCGATAAAAAGCAAAGAACTTGGGATCGACGCCTGCGGCCTTGTTCCAGATTTCGATTGCCTGTTTGTCGCCCTCGCCGCGGATAATCTGGGCTTGTTTTTCGGCCTCGGCAATAATCACGGCTTGCTCTTTCTCGGCCTCGGCTCTGATTTTTTGCGCCTCTTGCTGACCGGTGGCTCTGAACTCTTTGGCCTCACGTTCACGCTCGGTTTTCATGCGGGCATTAATCGCCTGCAAAACCTCTACCGGCAAATCGGCACGGCGAATCCTTACATCGGCAACACTAACACCAATCTGCTCGGCATCAACTTTGACTGCTTTGGAAATATCGGCCATAATTTGGGTGCGCTGGCTGGAGAGCAGCTCTTGCAAAGTTATACGCCCCAAAACCTTGCGTACCGACGAATTGACGATTTCTTCCAATTTGGAACGAGCCTGAGCCTCAGTGCGGACGGTCTGATAAAATTTGAGCGGGTCAACAATGCGATAACGGGTAAAGTTGTCGACATCCAAGCGCTTTTTATCATTTAATACCACCTCTTGGGCCGGAGGATCAAGATTTAACAGGCGATTGTCATAAAACACAACCTTTTGAATAAACGGCAATTTAAATTTAAGTCCCGGAGTTTTAATCTCTCTTATCGGCTCGCCAAACTGCAAAACTATTGCTTGCTCGGTTTGGTTTAAGATAAATACTGAATCTGCCGCAACAACCAACACCGCAGCAACAATGATGCCCAAAACTATCTTCATCTTATCTTGCATTAGTTGCCTCCTTTGTTGTTTAGTTTATCAAGCGGCAGATACGGAACAACCCCGCTTTTGCCGGAATCGATAATAACCTTATCCGAGCTGCCCAAAACTTTTTCCATGGCCTCCAGATAAAGGCGTTTGATGGTAACGTCTTTGCCGTCTTTGTAGGCATTGTAGACCGATAAAAATCTGTCGGCCTCACCTTGGGCTTTGTTTACAACGGCTTGTTTATAAGCCTCGGCATTTTGCAGGCGTTGTGCTGCCTCACCTCTGGATTTTGGCAAAATCTCGTTGTGATAGGCCTCGGCCTCATTCTTAAAACGCTCCATATCGGCTTTGGCACGCTGAACCTCATTAAATGCATCAACAACTTGTTTGGGTGGATCGGCTTTTTGCAACTTTACACGCACAATCCTGATACCTGCGCCAAATTCGTTTAGAACTTTTTGCAACTCCTCTTTGGTCTCGTCTTCAACCTTGCCGCGGTCGCCAGAAATAATAGGCATCATCTGTGATTGTCCCACAATCTCTCTTAAGACTGACTGGGCGGCAACCCTGACCGTCTGATCGGGGTTTTGCATATTAAATACATAGTCTTTGGCATTCTCTACCCGCCAAACAATGGTGAGATTAATATCAACAATATTTTCATCGCCGGTTAGCATGTGGCTTTCGGTAAATGTATTGGCCGAGATATTTTGCGGCTCTTGAACACCAAGATTGATACTGCGCTCTTGGGTGATATTAACTTTATAGACATTTTCTATCGGGTATGGCAGATGATAGTGAAGACCGGGAGTGGTGGTTTCTCTATAAGCGCCAAAGCGCAAAACAACACCCTCTTCGTTGGGCTGGACTTGATAAAGACCAGATGCCAGCCACAGCAAAGCAATAATACCGGCAATCCACCACCACTTAAAATTAAAATCGGATGATTTTTTGGGGGTAAATTTCTTGACCTTAGGCGTGGCGACATCGTTGTCAGCCCAAGGATTGGCGGGGGTATCATTATCGTCCCAGGGACTTGGTGTTTTGACCATGATTGTATTTCTCCAATTTTTTAGTTGCATCGATGAGATTATATAATATAAATATTTCAAGAAAACAACAATTGCCAATCTATCAACAGGAGAAGATTATGGAAAACGATGTCAGGCAGATTGTCTTAAAATATTTTGATGCTAGCAATATTGCCGCAATAAACATAGCGGCAAATCGGGTTATTGTTACTTTGCAAAATATTAATGAGGATATGGCAAAAGCCGACGAACTAAAAGCCGAGCTTTTGAGACTTGGCGGCATTGACAAGGTAAATATTATTTTTACGGCGGCAAAGGGAGCATCTCCTTTGCAAGAAGGGCCAAAAAAATGGCTGGTCAAAGGAGTGAAAAAAATAATTGCCGTGGCCTCGGGCAAAGGCGGGGTTGGCAAATCGACAACCGCGGTTAATCTGGCTTTGGCGTTGAGCAAGCTGGGCAAAAAGGTGGCAATATTTGATGCCGATATTTATGGGCCATCGCTTCCGACCATGTTGGGATATGAAAATATGCCTGCAAGCTCTTATGACGGCAAGACATTTGAAGCTTTTGAGGCGTTTGGGCTAAAGTCGATGTCCATCGGCTCAATGATTGATCGTGATACACCGATAATCTGGCGCGGAGCAAAAGCCTGCGGCGCAATTGAGCAACTTTTGGAAGAGACCAACTGGGGCGAAATTGATGTTATGGTACTTGATATGCCGCCCGGCACCGGCGATATTCAAATCAGCATCTCGCAACAGCTTAAACTTGATGGTGCTATCATTGTTTCGACCCCGCAAGACATTGCTTTGATTGATGCGGTTAAAGGGGTTAATATGTTTAGAAAAGTTGATGTGCCGGTGTTGGGGATTGTTGAAAACATGAGCTATTATATCTGCCCCAAATGCGGCAACCGCGACGAGATTTTCGGCCACGCCGGCGCCAAAGAAACCGCCGAGCGCTTGGGAGTAAGATTTTTGGGCGAAATTCCGCTTAACTTTGCTATCCGTACTCACTCTGACGACGGCGAGCCGATTGTTGTGGCCGAGCCGGAGAGTGTTTATGCCAAGGCGTATTTGGAAATTGCCAAAAAAATAGCTTAAAAAGCTATTTCCTTAAAATGGGGAGTGCGTGATATAAGCGTGCTTTGCATGACGAATAAGTCTAACTGTATTAGCGCCGTTTTATTCCTATTTTCTTTGCTAAATCCTTCTTTGAGGGCATAAACCTATTCCTTTCTATTAATTATTCATAGCCGGATACCCAAAATCTGCGGCTCATTGCCAAATTATCGTGGCAAAATTTAATTTCTTACATGCTGTCTACTACCGAATTCTATAATTACCTCTCCTATATAATCATAATAAACAATGCAAATTACGGCTCCGAATATTCCAATAATCCAACCAAGTATTGTAAGAGCTTTACTAAGTTTAATATTATCTTTTTCCGATAGATCTTTAAATCCGGTTTCCATAAAAAGCATTATAGCACCAATCCCAATAAGCCAGTTATAAATTTTTAACAGAGGAGACATTCCTACCAAATACTGCATTGGAAATGCGGTAATGGCACTGAGCCATAAGTAAGAAATTAAAAAAACACGAGCCTTCCACCATATTTTCTGTTTTTTCTCTTGGTCCATAATATCTCCTCCGTTTATGATAATTTTAATTTAACTAATAATTTTATTAAAAACAAGTTTATTCATTAATATATTTTTTAAGCCATTCAGGAATTATGCGACTTAAATATTCTTTGGCAATCGGGGCTACTTTTTGGGGTAAAATATGTGTTGGAATTTTTTGCACATATTTATTTCCCAGAGCATTATATGTAATTTCCTCTGGTATTTGCTCTGCTGTTTCTGCGGAACCTATACCATATAAAACAGCCGAAATAAACGGCTTTTTGATACCGCCATATAAAGTTCCGCCAATTTCTAAAGCCTCATCAAGCTGTGGATGTTTTTCCTTGAAATCAGCGTGTTTTGCTCGAATATCATCACGAATATGATTATAGGCTGCTATATTTTGACTATTAGGGTAAACCGAGCCTGTTGTTATTGCAGTTCCTGCAATCCCTGCCAACTCATCAAAATTATTCCCAGATAATCCTTGAGTAAAAGCAATAGCCGCACCTTCGGTATTATGGGCAAATTTATCTGCTACTTGATTTATTTTGTCATATGTCTGCTGCCAAAAAGAATTTTGTGACTGCGAATTTGGTTGCTGAGATGAGGTCTGTTGCCCATAACTTGGCTGTGATGCCGGAGCTGTCATTTGCGGCTTAAAAGCAGGTGTTTGTTGAACACCGTACTTTTGCTCTAAATTATTAAGC
>CALXUO010000039.1 GCA_944391695.1 uncultured Alphaproteobacteria bacterium | reverse complement strand
TTCAGGTGTTGCAGAGCCGGAAAGGTTTGTTGCCAGCGGCAAGACTTTGCAGATTATCCCGTCATCAACCGGAGAAAACATAGTTGTAGACAATAATGTTGCCGGCAGTACCGGAACATATATTAGTGGAGGTTTAGTGAATAATTTGACCGATAAAACACCTGTTACCAATCAATTTGACTATGATGGCGTAGATCAATTGGGAGCTCAAATTCCGGCAGTCATGTTTAATTCTGACGGAACCCCAAAAACCATAAATGTTGATGATATGGAAATTTTTTGGGCCAACGGCGCTCAGGATATGACCGGCAACACCAAACTAGGAGATGGTGTTAAGATATCAATCAACATGGGTAGTGAAAACGTCTCCTCAGGTTTAACTTGCTTATCTGGTAGTTTTACGACCAGCTATATAAACCAAGACGGAGCTACTTTCGGAAGTTATTCTGGTGTAACGGTCAGCGAAGACGGTGTTGTAACGGCGGTATTCTCCAATGGTGAGACCAAGCCTATTTCGATTATTCCGTTGGCTATGTTTACCAATGCCAATGGTATGGAAGCTTTGAATAATAACGTTTGGATTGCCACCACGGAATCAGGTAATCCTCTGTTGACCAGAGCGACCACCGGAGGTGCCGGAGAGATAGCATCAAGTTCTTTAGAGAGCTCAACGGTTGATTTGGCAACCGAGTTTTCAAATATGATTGTCGTTCAAAGGGCATATTCTGCGGCCGGCAAGATTATTACGACATCAGATGAAATGCTACAAGAGCTTACCAATCTGATATAAAAGACGATATAATCCTAAAACTTAGATAAAGGGGGCAGAAAGCCCCCTAAATTTTTTTGAAGTTGTTAATATCTTAAATAAACAGTTAACTAAACAAGTTTTTTAAGTTAAGGATAAATAAAAGGGGAAGATTCGTGAGGATTGGGACTTGCGAATTTATATTGATTGTTTTTTAAGAGTAGATTGGGGAATCTATGAATAATATTCTGCAGACTATCAAAAATATGTCGCCTTCCAAACTGGCGTCTATTGCTGCCATTATCATTTTTCTGATAAGTTTTTTTGTGTATGTCGTGGTACAAATGAGCGGTAGCGATTATGCGGTTTTATATACAGACTTGGATCTTGAAGATGCCAAGCAGATAGTATCCAAACTTGATTCGGCAAACATAAAGTATCGGCTATCCAAAAATGGAACCGAGGTTTTGGTTCCAACAGAAGATGTCAACAGGATGAGAATAGAGACGGCGGACTTGGCGCTTGCCTCCAAAGGGGCCAATGTCGGCTACGAGGTTTTTGATAATACGGATGCGCTTGGCTCTACCAATTTTGTGCAAAATGTAAATTTATTAAGAGCGTTAGAGGGCGAGCTTTCAAGGACAATTCGTTCGGTTGATAATATTCGCTCGGCCAGAGTGCATTTGGTAATGCCCAAGCGGGAGATATTTTCGCGTGAGGAGCAGACACCGACGGCTTCTGTTGTTATAAAGACCAAACAAGGGAATTTAAGTCCGCAAAACATTCAATCTATCCAAAAATTAGTAGCTGCGGCAGTTCCCAAGTTGGAAGTTAAAAATGTTTCGATAGTCGATTCTAATGGCAATTTGCTGACCGAATATAGCGAGGAGCAAAGCGAGGTTATAAAAAACTCGACCAATGAGGCAATGCGTTTGGAGCAAGAGCGCAAAATTGCCCAAAAAGTTCAGTCATTATTGGAAAAGAGCTTAGGTGCCGGTAAAGCCCAGGCGCAAGTAAATATAGAGATGGATTTTGACGAGGTTGTAATCAACGAAGAAATTTATGATCCTGACAGTCAGGTAATACGTTCGCAGGCAACAATTTCAGAGCAAGGAACATCGGCTCAAAATTCTCAGCCGGTAACGGTTGCGCAAAATATTCCCAACGGTGATAACGCAACTTCAAACAGCGGGATTTTTGACACATCTTCCAAAACGGAAGAAACCATCAATTATGAAATTTCCAAGATTGTCCGTAACAAAATAAAAAATACCGGCACCATTCGTAGATTAACGGCAGCAGTTTTGGTCGACGGTGTTTATGAGAAGAATGATGAAGGTAAATTGGTTTACCGCCCTCGCACGGCCGAAGAAATGGAGCAAATCAGTGATTTGGTAAAATCGGCAGTAGGCTATGATGCCAATCGCGGAGATATGGTCGAGGTTGAGAATTTGCGTTTTGCCTCATTACAAGGAGAAGTTGTCGACACGGCAGAGCCATTGTATTTAGGCTTTAGCAAATCAGAGCTTATGCGTATGGCCGAAGGTCTAGGTGTTGCAATAGTTGCCATATTGGTAATTTTGCTGGTAATTCGTCCGCTAATTAACAACGCCTTTGAAGTATCAAATAATAATTCAGCCGAGAAGCTCATTGCTCCGGGAGAGGAAGATGACAATTTGCTGTTGTCCAATTTCTTAAATGATAATTTTGATGAATCGGCTGAGGAATTGGTCAATATCAATAAAGTAGATGGCCGTATCAAAGTTTCTTCATTAAAGAAACTCAATGCCACAGTTGAAAAGAACCCCGATGCGGCGGTCAATGTTATCCGTTCTTGGCTGTATAATAATGAAGGTTAGGAAATATTCTGATGAAGCAAAATGTTATTGACGATTACAATCTTTTATCAGGGCAGCAAAAAGCGGCTATATTAATGCTGTCGTTAGATGAAGAGCGTTCAGCTACACTTTTTTCGATGATGGATGATGAAGAAATTAAAGAGCTGTCGGTAATAATGGCCTCTTTAGGTAAAATTAATTCCAATGTTATAGAGCAGCTTATACTGGAATTTAATGATAAGATTACCAGTACAGGGAGTTTAGTTGGTTCCTATGAAAGTACGGAGCGTTTATTGGCCAAAGCTTTGGATAAAGAGCGCGTATCGGTTATTATGGAGGAAATCAGAGGTCCGGCCGGTCGCACGATGTGGGACAAACTAGGCAACGTTAACGAGCATGTTTTGGCCAATTATCTAAAGAACGAATATCCGCAGACGATAGCTGTTATTTTATCCAAGATTAAAGCCGAGCATGCGGCCAAGGTCATAGCTTTGTTTCCTGAGAATTTTGCCATGGAAATAGTTATGCGCATGTTGCGTATGGATTCGGTTCAAAAGGAAGTTTTAGATAGTCTTGAAAAGACATTGCGCAAAGAGTTTATGAGTAACCTTTCAAAATCAACAAGAAGAGACGCCCATGAATTGATAGCCGATATCTTTAATTCGTTAGATCGCAATACTGAAACCCGCTTTATGGAGGCATTGGAAGAACGCAATCGCGAGAGTGCTGAGCGGGTAAAGTCGTTAATGTTTACGTTTGAAGATTTGGTTCGTATAGATTCGCAAGGCATCCAAGTTTTGTTGCGTAATGTTGATAAAGACAAGCTGGCAATAGCCTTAAAAGGTGCTTCAGAGACGGTTAAGGAGTTGTTTTTCAATAACATGTCTACCCGTGCCGGAAAAATTATTAAAGAGGATATGGAAGCAATGGGCCCTGTCAGAGTAAGGGATGTTGAAGAAGCACAGCAGTATATTGTATCCACGGCCAAAGATTTGGCTGGTAGCGGAGAGATTGTTGTATCCGAGGGCAAAGACAGCGACGAGTTGATATATTAATAAAAGGTTTGACAGCAAGTGGCAGAGTATCAAAAATATATGTTTGATAATTTTGAAGTTTCAAACGTTGCAAAACGCGAAGAATATGAAGAATCTTCATCTTTTGAGAATAAAGAAACGGAAAGTGATTTGCCAGAAGAAGATGTTGAAGATGTTATTGAAGATACAACGATATCAGAAGCAATTGCACCTCAAGAGCCGGTTGTTGAAACGGCCGAAATTATTAATACCGAGCCGACATATTCTAAAGAGGAATTAGACGCGGCAGTAAAATTAGCAGAAGAAAAAGCCTATGAAAAAGGGGTTTCTGAAGCTATGAGCGAAGAAAATAAAAAACACGATTTATTATTAGAGGACATTAGTAATCGTTTAAGAGAGATTTTTGTAAATTTTGATAAGAAGGCAATGGAGATAGAGAATTCTTCATTACATTTTGCAGTAGAATTGTTACGCAAACTTTTACCCACATTGGAGCAAAAGCAGGCAGAAGCAGAGGTAAAAAATTTTATGGCTCACAATTTTGCTAACTTTGCAGCCCAAGAAACGCTATCTTTTGCTTTTAATCCGGAAACAATTTCTTTGGTATCGGACAGTATAGGGCGGTTAGCAGAGCAAAATGATTTTGAAGGCAAGATAGCAGTTCACAAAGATACGAGCTTAGGCCCTAGTGATTGCCGAATAGAGTGGAAAAGTGGGGGTGTTGAGCGGAAAGTATCTGCCAGCTTAGATAAAATTGAAGATTTAATTGAAAACAATATGCAAGAGAGGGAAAATGGAAAACAATCTTGAGTTAGATGAGATGAGCGAGTCAAAAGTTTTGGATGACGAGCCCATTTTACGCAAAGATACCGGTATGGAAGATTTCGATATTCCGACATCGGCATCTGATTTGGAGGCGGTCTATAATATTCCGGTAAAAGTATCGGCGGTATTGGGTAAAACCAGTATGAAGGTTAGCCAGCTTATGAAATTAAATAAGGGTGCGATTATTGAGCTTGATCGCAAGGTTGGTGAGGCGATAGATATTTATGTTAACAACAGTTTGGTAGCAAGAGGCGAGGTTGTTGTTGTCGATGACAAACTTGGTATTACCATGACCGAAGTTATCAAGGCTCCCAACAAATAGGATTAACAAGCAATGGAATTACTTATTGTCGGAACACTAAACGGACAAATCGGAGCGGCAAGCAAGATTGCCATCTCCAAAGGCGGTCAAGTGTCATTGGCAGACAACATTGACACGGCGCTTGATATTTTACGTTCCGGCAAGACAATAGAGCTGGTGATGATAGATGTAACATTGGATGTCCATAAATTTATCTTATCACTTGAAGCATCAAGGATTAATGTATTGGTTGTTGCTTGCGGTGTAGCCAATGACACGTCATTAGCGGTCAAAGCCATCAAAGCCGGAGCCAAGGAGTATATCCCTCTGCCTCCTGATCCGGAGCTAATAGGTGCGGTATTGGCCGCAGCCACCAGAGAAAATCATGCCCTTATCTATGGCGATAAAAAGACCGAAGCCATTTTAAAAATGGCCAAACAGATAGCTCCGTCAGAGGCTAGTGTTTTGCTGACCGGGGCATCAGGTACCGGCAAAGAGATTTTTTCACGTTTTATTCATGACAATTCTAAAAGAGCCAACCAAAAATTTGTTGCGGTTAATTGCGCAGCAATTCCCGAAGCCTTGCTTGAATCGGAGCTTTTCGGCTATGAAAAAGGGGCTTTCACGGGGGCAGTTGCGCGTCGCATTGGCAAATTTGAAGAAGCCTCTGGCGGAACTTTGCTTTTAGATGAAATCTCGGAGATGAATATTAATTTGCAAGCCAAATTATTGCGTGCCATACAAGAAAAAGAGATTGATCGCCTTGGCGGCAAAGCCCCGATTAGAGTTGATACCAGAATTATAGCTACGTCAAATCGCGATTTGGAGCAATGTGTAAAAGACGGTAGTTTTCGCCAAGATCTGTATTATCGCCTTAATGTCATCAACTTAAATATTCCGGAATTAAAAGATCGTCCAGGAGACATAATTGTTTTGGCCAAGCATTTTATAAAGAAGTACTCAGAGCTAAACGAATTACCGATGAAAGATTTATCTAAAAAAGCCGAAGAAATGTTGCTTAATTATCTGTGGCCGGGCAATGTTAGGGAGCTTGAAAACACGATGCATCGAGCGGTATTGATGGCAACAAGCGAAGAAATTGATGAAAACGCCGTTATTTTGCAAGACCAATCGGCAATAAAAACACCAGAAGTAAATAAAGTCCAAAGTCAGGTTGGACATACGGTAGCCGAGGTTGAACGCAAACTTATTTTGGACACCATGGAGAGCACATCTTGGAATCGTTCAACCGCCGCCACATTATTGGGTATATCAATCCGCACGTTACGCAACAAATTGAAGCAATATCAGGAGGAAGGGTTTGATGTTCCCTTCAATCAGGGGTAGTTAAAGGATATGGCAAAAAAGCAAGCGGCAAATAATTTAAAAACGTCGTTTAAGGATATGTTGCTGGGTTCGGCTAAAAGGGGCGACATACTTTTTGCCGTATCCATAATTTTGATGTTGGTCATTTTGGTTTTGCCGCTTCCTACATGGCTTTTGGATATATCTTTGGCGTTGTCGATAACCATGTCATGCGTAGTTTTGATGATGGCCATTTTTATAGAAAAGCCGATAGAGTTTAGTGCGTTTCCGCTGGTTTTGCTAATCACGACATTATACCGGTTGGCGCTTAATCTTGCATCAACCCGCCTTATCTTATCAAGAGGGTACTTAGGACCCGATGCTGCCGGAGAGGTAATTAAAGCCTTTGGCGGATTTATCATGGGTAACAATTTTGTTATCGGCGTAATTATTTTTGCCATTTTGGTATTGGTAAATTTTATCGTAATTACCAAAGGTTCCGGTCGTATTGCAGAAGTTGCAGCTCGTTTTGCCTTAGATGCTATGCCGGGCAAACAAATGGCAATAGATGCAGACTTATCATCCGGTCTGATAAATGAAGATGAGGCCAAAAAAAGACGAGAAGATTTGTCCAAAGAAAGCTCTTTTTACGGAGCCATGGATGGTGCCTCAAAATTTGTAAGAGGCGATGCCATCGCCGGTTTGTTGATTACATTTATTAATATCGTTGCCGGTATCATTATCGGTATGGTGCAAAACGATATGACTTTTTCTGCCGCCGGAGAAACCTATACCCGCTTGACAGTTGGTGATGGATTGGTAAGTCAGGTTCCAGCCTTGATAGTATCTGTTGCCGCCGGTATTTTGGTCTCAAAAGCCGGCATGACAGAATCAACCGACAAAGTTTTGTTTGAGCAATTGGCCAACTATCCCAAAGCATTGGGAATGAGCGCCGGCTTGGCGGTTGCCTTAGGGATGATACCCGGCACACCGGCAATACCATTTTTGGTTTTGGCAAGCCTTACCGGAGGAACGGCTTATTATCTGGATAAAAAACAAAAAGAAGAATTTGCAAAAGCGCAAGCGGTTATGGAGCAAGAGCAAAAACAAACGGCATTAAGCAAGCTTGCCGATGAGCCGATTGCCAATGTCTTAAAGGTAGATTTGATTCGCCTTGAGATAGGCTATGGGCTGTTGCCGCTGATTAACGAAGAATCCAATCGTAAATTAACAGACCAAATCAAAGCCTTGCGTCGTGCGCTTGCCACCGAACTTGGCTTTGTAATGCCGTCTATCCGCATACAAGACAATATGCAATTGGAAGCTAACGAATACAATATTTATATCAAAGAAGTCAAATCGGGCAGGGGCGAATTGCGTCCGACACAGCTTTTGGTTATGGACCCGAGAGGGGAGCAGATTAATTTACCCGGAGAAGATACTTTTGAGCCCACTTTTGGCCTCAAAGCAATGTGGGTTGATCCGTCATATCGCGAAGAGGCAATGTTCAGGGGCTATACAGTTGTAGATCCGGCCACGGTAGTAACCACCCATATTACCGAGCTGGTTAAAGAAAATATGCCGGAACTATTATCTTATGCCGAAACGCAAAAGCTTTTAGATGAAATGGATAAAGAGCACCAGAAACTGGTTAAAGATCTTATCCCGAGCAAAATATCATTGGCGGCGGTTCAGCGTATTCTTAAGAACTTGTTGCAAGAGCGAGTTTCGATTCGCGACTTGCCGACTATTTTGGAAGGTATTTCCGAGGCGGTTAGCTCCACCCATAGCCTTATGCTTATAACCGAACATGTAAGGAGCAGGTTGTCGCGTCAATTATCCAATGCCTATGCCAACGAGTTCGGGGTTATATCATTGGTTCCGTTATCGGCGGAATGGGAGCAAAATTTTGCGCAAGCCATAGTAGGCGAGGGCGATGATAAGCAGCTTGCCATGGCACCGAGCATGCTGCAAGCTTTTATCAGCAAAGTTCGCAAAGTTATGGAAGATTTGGCAGCCAGAGGTGAAAGCCCTGTTTTGTTAACAAGTCCCAACATCAGGCCGTTTGTCCGCTCGATTGTTGAGCGATTTAGGCCATTAAGTGTTGTAATGTCACAAAACGAAATACATCCCAAAGCCAAAATTAAAACAGTAGGACAAATTTAAGATTAATGAGCAAAACAGATACAAATCCGCATAATTTTGCCGAAAGTGTTACCGCACTTAAGGGCAAGAATATGATTGCGGTTGTATCCGGTCGCCGAAGCAGTGGCAAAACGTGGTTTTCAATCACATTAGCTCAGGCATTGGGCATATTTAAACAAAAAGTTCTGTTATTTGATGGAGATTGCGGGCTTAATAACGTCAAGATTCAATTAGGGCTTGATATGGCTAATGATCTTAATGCCGTTATGTCAGGAGAAAAAAGCCTTAATCAGGTTGTTTTTGATTATGACAAAGGACATTTTGCAATTACGGCAGGTAATCCCGGAGCTTCAGGTTTAGCCACTCTGTCAGTCGGAAGGTTGCAAATTTTGGGAGACGATTTAAATATCTTGGCGCAAAATTACGATAAAACCATTTTGGATTTGCGTTCAGGGCTATCTAATCCGAGCAAAGTATTGGCAGGTATGTCGCAATATGCAATCATAATTTGTACGGATGAACCGCAATCAGTTACCGATAACTATGGTTTGATAAAGCTTTTGAGTTCGCGTTATCCCAAAACATCGTTAAGTGTTGTGATAAATCAGGTTAATGATATAAATGCAGGTCTTAGAACGTATAGCATGTTAAATAAAGCCTGCGAGGAGTTCTTGAAAATATCGGTTCCGCTACTAGGTGTAATAAGACAAGACACCAGAGTAAGAGATTCTATCCGCAACTGCTCAACAATTATTAATCGCTATCCGCAGTCGGAAGCGGCCTTGGATGTAATATCAATAGCCAAGAGGATTTTAGGCAATGAGTAATTCGATTAACCCTTTGTTTTCCGGCTTATCAACAATTTTTATGGAAAACAATTTTGCTTTGCCGTTATCAAAACTACCTCCCGAACTATCCGAGGCAATCAAGAATGGAGCCACCGGTCAAATTGAAATTTTGCCAACATCCAATCGGTTATTAAATGCTATTTTACATATTAACGGAAAAAGCTTTGCATTTTCACTTTCCCAAGATTTTTCTTTTGGCGGCGGAAGAGAGGTTTTTGATGTCAGAATAAGCAGCAATGGTCAGTTGTTTCCGCTTCAAGATAAAGCAGAGATAAGCAATCCCAACCCGACATTAACGCCTCAAAATACTGTGCCCAAAGTTGAGATGCAGCCACTCAAACTTTCCGAAACAATAGCTTCGTCTCTGCAAAAGATGGGGATTGATGCAGGTATTATCAAACAAATTACTCAGGAAATTACACCGCTTAATGTCTCTTTGTCGGCCATAGGCAAAACAATAGAAGCCAAAGAAGTTTTGCAGCCGTTGCAAAATATCTTGTCTGAGTTTGCTATTCAGCCTGATACTCAATCCATCCCTCAATTTAAAAGCAAACTTGAAGAAGCAATCTCTTTAACTATCGGCAAAAAAATAGGAGGCGAAATTACCACTAAAGTCAATAATCTGACAATGGTCAAAACCGATTTGGGCAATACTTTTTTTTCCTCCAAGATTAATCTGCCACCTCAAGAAAAAGTAATACTCACCATAACCTCGCAGGCAAGCGGTCTAAAGCAGGAGCTTAAATTTTTGGATAATCTATTGGCTATTATAAGCCCTAAGCATAATGTTACGATCAAACCTGAGGCAATAAGCGCATACCCGCAATTAAAAAATCTAATGCTTTTAAGCAAAATTGATTTACCGGTTTTTGATAGTGTTATAAACAAATTGCCGTTTACCGGAAATATGCTTTTAGAAAATATTTATGACTTTTATCAGGCCGCAGTAACTAAGGATATAAAACAGTGGCTAAATCCCAAAATGGCACAAATTGATTCGCTTAGTTTGGAGGCAAAAAAAATAGTAATGGAAGAGCTTAATTCATTTATCGGCTCATCCATAAAAGAGACACCATCGTGGCGCATTGTTGAAATGCCGATGTTTGACGGCACAATTTTTAAGCCGTTAAAAATTGCCGTAAAAAAAGACCGCCAAGAACAAAAAGAAGAAAAGAAGCGCTCGTCAGATGTTACACGTTTTATTGTTGAGACCGGATTTTCCAAGCTAGGAGAGTTTCAATTTGACGGTTTGTCAGAGCCTAAAAAGCGCAAATTTGATCTAATAATTCGCACCTCTCAAAAAATGTCGAATGATTTTTGTGCAAATATTATCAATTTATTTAAGAAATCGCTTTATAGTCTTGACTATACCGGAACAATTAAAATTAATTCAGAAGAAGCCTTTATTAAAATTAGGGACGACAACATCATAAAAGAAGGGATTTATATTTAAATGCAAGATGCTTTGGAGTATTACAAAATTTTACAAGTAAGCCCTGATGCCGATACCGAAACCATCAAACATTCATATCGTGATTTGGCCAAAATATGGCATCCTGACTATAACAAGGAAAAAGATACCACCGATATTTTCCAAAAATTGTCTGTGGCCTATGATGTTTTAAGCGATGAAAAAAGTCGGCTGATTTATGATATTTTATCAATTGTCTACGGCAAAGACAATTATCCGGATATAGAAACAATGACGGCATTCAAGGACGGAGCCGAAGGAGTAAATTTGCGAGCAGTTACTCTAAAGAAGGTAAGGTCATGGTTTGTTTCATTTAAGATTTTTTCGAACTTGCAAATTGTATCCTATAAAAAAGCAATAAGACTTAATGCGTTTGCGGCTTTAAGCAATTGGTTGGCCGGTTGGTGGCATCCTAAGGCGTTTTTCAAAAACTTACAAGCTCTCAAGAGTAATTTTATCAAGCCAGTATCAGCCGAAGACAGTTTGCGGATTTTAATCCATAATATGATAGCCTATGCCAACAGCAATCAAAATGTAGATGCCTTAAAATGCGGCCTGCAGGCGTATGATTTAGCAACAGCTAAGGACAAAAAGTTGTTGGATAAATTTTTTCAAACACTTAATGTCAAAGCTGCAAAACCGAAAGCTTGGAATATTATGGGTTTAAAGCTGGTGCAATTGATTATACCGGTTTTTTTGATTATATTATTGCTTTTTCCGGCAGCTAATAAATATGTTAATTTAAGCGAGGCCGAGCTTTGGAGTATCTTTTCTGATAAAAAGGAGATAGATTATTATCAAGAAGTGAAATTTGGCGGCGGCAGAGAAAGTGTTGATGATGTAGTTGTCGGCAAAGTAATAAGTGTTCCGGTTGATAAATCAGATACATCAAAACTCTATCATCTAACAACAGATGTCGAGGTGATGTATGGCCCTTCAAAAGATTTTGATATTATTAGGACGCTCAAGGCATCAACCACCGTTCGTTTAACAGGCTACACGCCGGATAATATTTGGGCTAGAGTAATGATGGACAACGGAGAGACCGGCTTTGTTCATGCCGAAGACATTAAGCCAGGTATTGGCAAAGAAATACCGTTTGGCAGTGCAATTATAGAGTAATTTTAATTGGTTCTATATTAACGGCCAATCCGGTTTTATCGTCTATTTCAATAAAAGTGCCGCAGATTGTGGCTTTGCCTGAGGCAGGCTCAAGACGAGAAGAGGAATTTTTATCTTTGAGTCTGTCAATCGGAGCATTTTCTTCAAAGCCGATAACACTGTTATAATCGCCGCACATACCGGCATCAGTTTGGTAAGCGCTACCTTTTGGCAGAATTGTGGCATCATTGGTCGGCACATGGGTATGAGAGCCGATAATTGCAGACACTTTACCGTCAAAATATCTGGCCATAGCTTGTTTTTCGGCAGTTGCCTCGGCATGAATGTCAATAAAGATGGCATTTATATTTTTGGTTAAGGAATATTTTTGCAAGACATCATCGACAGCAACAAGAGGAGATACCACATCTTCCATAAACACTCTTCCGACAGCTTCAATTAGCAGCAATTTTTGACCATTATCGAGAGGAATTTCTCTTGCGCCGCATCCGGGAAGATTTTGCGCATAATTAATTGGTCTGACGATTCGTTTGTTTTCATCCAAGAAAGGCAATATTTCTTTTTGGTTCCAAACATGATCGCCTGTAACCAAGGCATTAACCCCGGCATTAAGGAGCATATTACATATTTTGGGCGTACAGCCAAAACCATGTGCAGCATTGTCAACATTGGCAATTAAAACATCAAATTTATATGTATCTTTGATAAATCGGACATTAGCCAACACAGCCTCACGCCCAGTTCTGGCGACAATATCGCCAAGGTATACTATTTTCAAATTTTAAAGCCTCACAATATATTAACAAAAAGAAACCCCGTTTAATAGACGGAGTTTCTTCTTTAGCATGCTCTAAGATTGCCAGAAACCGTTTAGCCGTATATACATTCTTGAAACGAACCGCGGGTCAATAAGTGGGCGCTATATAAATAAACCACGATTTATTCAGAGACAGCTCCCTATACAATAATGTTGGCTCGGAAGACCTGCTAATCTACGCACTACGCAGTCTCTAAAACCTCTTATGCCACCATACTATAACAAATTTATTTCTTTGGCAAGAACTTTCAATCGATTCCCTAAATTATTTATAATTTCTGCCATTTCTGCATCGGATTTTGCCAGGAATTCTTTATCAAATAAAGACTTTGAGGATTCGCTTGGGATTGGATTCTTTTTAAGCTCGCTTAACTCATCAGCCAGCAAAAGCCCAATCATGGCAAGCAACATACTTTCGCTTATTTGGTTTGCGCCATCGGTCAAGAGTTTGGCTTTTTCATCAAGTATGTTGGCCAATTGCATAATCCTGAACTCTTGTCCGTCCTCGCAGGCGATGGCATATTCTCTAGAATTGATGGTAATTGTAACTTGGGCCATTTTCTTACAAAGCCTCCTCGATATAGCGGTTAATCTGGTCTATTTTATCCAAGGCCTTTTGTAAGGATTCGCCTAAATCGGCAATTTTGATTTCTTTATCTGAGATTTGTTGCAAAGCATCTTTTTTTTGTTTTTCCAGCAGGGTTTGCTTTGTCCTAATTGCGGTATCAATCTCAATCAAATCGGCAGACAGCTGGCTCAAGGCATCTTTAGTCTTGGCAAAGTCAAAAATTTTATCGTCCATTGCTGATTTTTCTTCCACTTTTAAAAATATTTCCCTATTATCTAAAAATAACATAATAAACATCATTGTAACTTTTACAAGAGATAAAGCAAATTATGCCACAGGTAATCCTTTATATTGAAAATTTAGAAGATAAAATCATCGTTTCTGATGCCATCAGTTGCTATGTTGTAAATTCAGACCTTCCTCAGTCAAAGATAAAAGAAGTGCAGGCACAGGGCAAAATGGTTTTAAGTTTTGGCCCCAAAGCTTTGGATGTTTGCCTTAAGTATAATCTTGACGGTGTTATAAAGGAGGTTGACCCATCAAAACCGGTTAAGCCTCAGCTTAGACCTCTGCGCGAAAAATTAAGACGCAAGACCTTAGGTATTATTATTCCTCTGCGCCGCCACGAGGCAATGTTGGCAAGTGAAATAGAGCCGGAGTTTATAGCTTTTAAGCCTTTCAAAGCAGAGCAAGACAGAGAGATTATAGACTGGTATAATGATTTGTTTTTAATTCCGTCGGTTTGGGTTGCCGAGGATGAAGCCAAGCAGACCTCAATCCCTGATGTTGATTTTGTGATGGTTAAGGCAAAAAATTTTGAAAATTTTGGTTGCTAAAAAACAAAGTTTATATTAGGTTGCTAGTAAAAATAATATTTTATGAACAGCTTTTAAGGAGTAAAACAATGAAACAACAAGCAGGATCAATCCGTATCGGTTGGGTTATAGAGTATAAAGGCAAGCCCTGGACGGTTATAAAAACAAACTTTGTAAAACCGGGCAAAGGCGGTGCTTTTATGCAGGTTGAGATGAAAGCGGTTGAAGAAGGAACCAAAACCAACGAGCGTTTTCGTACGGAAGACATGGTAGAAAAATTGATGGTAGAGACCAAAGATTGCCAATTTTTGTATGAGGATGCCACCGGCCTAACATTTATGGAAAGCGATACATATGAGCAGTTTGCGATGCCTTCTGATATTTTAGGCGATTCTCGTCCGTTCTTAACAGATGGTATGGAAGTTAAGGTAAGCGTTATTGACGGCAAACCGATATCGGTTGAGTTGCCGTTGCAAGTTATTTGTGAGGTAGTTGAAACCGAGCCAGTAATCAAAGGGCAAACAGTTTCCTCATCATACAAACCGGCTATTTTGGATAATGGTGTCAGAACTACGGTTCCGCCGTTTATCGGTGTTGGTGACAAGATAGTGGTTGCCACGTTAGATGCATCCTATGTTGAAAGAGCTAAATAATGTCATATATTTCCACCAATCTCAATTTTCTGATTGCAACCGTCAAGAAGGCGAGTCAGGGCTTATCCCGCGATTTTAGCGAGATAGAGCAATTACAAAGCTCGATTAAAGGCCATAAAGAGTTTACAGAAGCCGCGGTTGACAGGACAGCCAAGATATTGCGTAGCGAATTGCAAAAGTTTCGTCCGCAATATGCCATAGTTGCAAAAGGTGACAAAACACCTTCCGTTTCGCATTTTTTGATATCGCCGTTGGACGGAGCAACAAATTTTATGCATGGCATACCCTATTTTTCCGTTAGTGTGGCCGAAGTTGTCGGCGGCAATATGGTTGCGGCGGTTATTTGCAATCCGGCAACATCGGATGTTTATTTTGCGGAAAAAGGTAACGGTGCATTCAAAGAAGGATATCGCAATCACGAGCGTCTTCGTGTTGCCGCGCGCAAAGATTTATCTAAAGCGCTTGTTTGCGGCCAAGTTGCGGAAGATAAGGTTGACGCAATCAGAAATTTTGGAGCCATAAGTTTGGATTTGGCCAATTTGGCTTCCGGTAAAGTTGATGGTATCATATCAAAAGGAAATGCCGCAGCCGATATAGCCGCCGGTGTTTTATTGGTCAAAGAATCCGGTGGTCGTGTTTTGGCCTTAGAGCAAGAAGATACCAGAACCGACGATATAAAATTGGTGTTGTCTCAAGGAAATATTGTAGCATCTAATAATGACTTGATAAAAAAGTTGGTTGATTTGGCAAAATAAACAAACCAAAACAGGGGGTAGGAACAATGCGTTTAGGTATAATCACAATTAGCGTTTTGCTCGGAATAGCTCTTAATGTTCGTGCTGAGGAAAATGTTATGGTCGATTTGTCGGTATTAGACGGACTTAATACATCTTATATAGCACCGATGCAGCCGCTTTTCCCGATATTACCCAAGAAGAACCGCGTAAGTGCTCCTGTAAGAATAAACAAACCAGCGCTTCCGGTCAAGATGAAACCGCAACCGGAAGAAAACCTCTCGGTTGCAAATGAACAACCTAAGGAAGTTGTAATTTCTCCTAAAGAAGAGATAAAAGAAGAGGTAGTAGTGGTTGACGTTGAACCGGTATCACCCAAAGTTGATGAACCGGCAAAAGCGATTGAGGAAAAACCAAGTTCTGAAGCCAAAATAGAGATTAAACCTCAAGTAAAGCCAGAAGATGCTTTGTTGCCGCAACCGGAAGAAAAGTTTGAATCCGCAATACAAGAACCGCTAAAAGACGATACAGTTTCTTCTGAGCCTAATTTGGCTCCCCAAGCTGATGTACAAGCGCCTGATGTCTCGGAAGAGACGGTTAAACCGGCACTATTGGTTGATGAAAAAATATTATCTGAGCCGACTGTGACTGTGGATGCATCTGCCATGATAAAATTTGCCCCTGGAGTTGATACGCTTTCACCCGAGCAAATGAGCCAAATAAAGGCTGTTGTTGCCGGGTTTAAGGATACCGAAAAGAACAAGATAGCCATCTATTCCTATAATCAAGATGACGGGGTTGACAGTTTTAAGAAAAAGCGCATTAGCTTGAATCGAGCCATAGAAGTCAGAAGTTATTTGATTAAGCAAGGCTATAAAAACTTTAGCATTAAAGTAGTCAACATCAATTCCGGATCGGACAAAACCGACACGGTAGAGCTTAAAGAAATCTAAAAAATAAAAAAAATTTAAATTAATGCTTGCGTTATTTAAATGCTTAATGTATAAGAGGCATAAAATTATGGGCAATTTATATAAAATCTAGGAGTTTTTAAGATGAAAAAAGGAATCCATCCTGATTATCATGAGATTACATATGTAATGACAGATGGTCAGAAATACACCACACGCTCTACCTTAGGCAAGGCAGGAGATGTTATCACACTTGAGGTTGATCCCAAGTCTCATCCGGTTTGGACGGGAATTCGTCGTTTGGTTGATACAGGCGGTCAACTTTCCAAATTTAAGAACAAATATGGAGCATTTGTTCTTAAATCAGGTGATGCCGAATAATAAAATAACAAAAACATTACGATTTATTAACCTGCGCTTGTTATACTAAGCGCAGGTTTTTTATTTTGAGGTGTAAATATGACAAAGATAGCCCATTATGAGGTCTATATAGATAATGGTTCCGGTTGGCAGCTGGTAGAGCGTTTTGCAACCGAGCAAAGGCATGAGGCTTATGAACTGGCCAAAGAGCAGGAAGCATCGCATAACCGGGTAAAAATTATTAAAGAAACATTTGAAATCAGCGATAATACATATGTTGAAGCGGTTGAGTATATTAGTAATCAAATAGGCAAAAAAGGCAGCAAAAAGAGTCTAAGTAACATTGACTATCAAAAAGACTCTGGCGAAGTTATTCAAGACATAGCCGATAGCCGCCGTAATATTTACAAAGCCATAATAAAATTTATTGCCTTAATATTGGTAAGTTTGATATTTGCCAATATTTTTGTAAGTTTGATTTTTCCGCTTTTAGAAATTTTTGTAGGCGAAGAACACAATAGTTCATTGTTATTTTTTGTCTTTTTTATAGTTTTCTTGGCAATGGCGATTCCGCTAGTACTAAAAAACATTCCGTGGTACATATTTATTGACCAGGACAAAGAAAACAAAACCGAGATTAGCGAAGATAAATTTTTTGAGCGGGCTCAAAGTTTGGTTAAAGCCTATAATATTAATTCAGATTTAAGCAATCTCAAAACCAGCTCCTATCCAGAAGCACCGCTTGAATACAAACAATATCTGATATATTTTTTAAGCGAGATATTGTCAAACTTAAATGTGCGCTCGGCATTACAAAATCAGTTTTCACGTTTAGGGGTCAAGCTGTTGGTATTTGGCGGCTGTTTAGAATTGGCCAGATATGGCGGGCTAAAAATGAGCGAGGCAAATTCTATTTTATATGAAGCCTTCAAGATTACCGATGGCGATAGTGCCGATCTGGAAGAATTTTATGAAACCAAGCAGAGCTATAGTGATAATAAGATTGCCATCTATTTAACCGGCGTCGGTGCTTTTTTGATGCATCAGATAATTACCGATCAAAAACTTTATACCAAAGTTTTAAACAAAGCCTTTAGCAAATGGGAAGAACAGCGTAATCCGGAAGTTTTAAATAAGCAAACCAATCAACCCGAGATAAAAAAAGAAGAAACTAAGGTTTCAGAGGAAAGTAAACCGTTATCTTGTCGTGTTAATATAAAAA
Source organism: uncultured Alphaproteobacteria bacterium (assembly GCA_944391695.1). Lineage (GTDB taxonomy): Bacteria > Pseudomonadota > Alphaproteobacteria > RF32 > CAG-239 > CAZU01. The sequence goes on along the minus strand of CALXUO010000039.1, from coordinate 5,542 downwards.
GTGATTTAAAATTTTTAGATTCATCAATCCCCAACCAAGACGATATTTCGCAAAGCACCAGCGGAGCAATCAGAGCCATAGTAGCAAATTTGGTAGACAAATATCATGGCAGCAATGTAATTGAAGACGGAGGCATAACCTCAATTGATTTTGAAAAGATTCGTGATGGAGCCAAATTTGCCATAGAATACTTAAAAGATATTGCCGCCTATAGCGAAGAAAACAACGATGAGCGAATAATATTGCGTAATTGCTGTGCCCTAACTGATGTAAAAGAAAACACCGAACCCAATCTTAATCACTATATTTTAGACATATTTGAACACGTATATAATAATGAGATTATTACAATAAAAGACATAGCCTCAGTTTTGGAAGCAGACAATTACGAGTTAGAGTTTTTAGGCGACAAACAACTTAAAGAATCATCAACCACGGCAGAGCTTTATAAATTAAAATATTAGCGTTCTAAAAGCACAAAAAAAACTTGTATATTTAGAATAAAAAAATTATCCTGTAGTCAGTTTGAATATAAAGATGAAAGGATAAAGATATGACAGCACCTTTAATGCCCAAAGCCACGGCGGTATGGCTGGTTGAAAATACGACGCTTACTTTTCGTCAGATAGCTGTTTTCTGCGAGATTCATGAGCTTGAGATTCAGGCTATGGCCGACGGCGATGTTTCTGGCAATATAAGGGGGTTATCGCCTGTTGATAACGGACAACTAAGTTGGGAAGAAATACATCGTTGCGAAAAAGATAAGAAGGCCAATTTACAAGCTCTTGAGATGGAGCGCAATGTAAAATTGCGTAATATGAAAGCCAAAAAAGTACTATCTCCGTCACAACGTCAGGAAAAGCCCAATGCGATTGCTTGGATTATCAAGAACTATCCTGATATTAAAGACACTCTTATCTGCAAGCTTATTGGCACAACCAAAAACACCATCAATGCAATCCGTGATGGCTCGCATAAAGATATGTCGATTATAAGGCCGAAGAATCCTGTTGCCATCGGCTTGTGTACTGAAGCAGACATTGAAAAAGCGCTTGTGGCATCTCAGCCCAAACCCAAGCCCGAGAAAAAGAGAAAACTTAAGAAAAAGGCAGCCAAAAAGCCTGCCACCAAAAAGGCAGCCAAAAAGCCTGCCGCCAAAAAGGCAGCCAAAAAGCCTGCCGCCAAAAAGGCAGCTAAAAAGCCTGCCACCAAAAAGGCAGCTAAAAAGCCTGCCGCCAAAAAGGCAGCTAAAAAATAGTTAAATCAAAGCCCCGATATATGATCGGGGCTTTTACTCACAAACCGAAAGACGCTTCAATAATTTTATTATTACGCTTGTCATCCAAGTCATAATTTGCTGGTATATTAAGTTGCGGAGCAACTGCTGAAAGTATTTCTCCTCCAGTGGGTACGGCGTTCCATCCTGAGGTTACAAATCCATGCGTTTCATCTATGACTTTAGGCTCGTCAAGCATCACAAGCAAAGCATATTTGGGGTTTGAAATAGGAAAAGCCGCCACAAAAGTAGTACGAACTTTCTTATCTACATATTTTCCGTCATCACCGAGTTTGTTTGCAGTTCCGGTTTTTCCGCCGACCTCATATCCCAAGACATTTGCTCTTTTGGCAGATCCTTTAGTTACTACAGCTCGCATCAATTTACGCATTTGTTGTGATGTGTTATCCGAAATTACTCTAAAACTTTCGGCAGGCTTTTCTCTTTTTATTAATGTTGGGTTATGATATATACCTCCGTTTATTATGGCGGCATAAGCAGAAATTATATGTAGAGGCGATACCGAAATTCCATAACCATAACCAATCGTAGCAACGGTTGAATCAGATATTTTCCAATTATTATATGAAGGAACCAAAGGCTTTGCCGTTTCTACCAGCTCAAGATCCATTCTGTCAAAGAATTTAATCTTTTTCAAAAAGTTATACTGTTCGTTAAACCCGGCTTGCAAAGCCATACGCGCCGAGCCAATATTAGAAGAATAAACAAGAACTTCCTCAATAGACAACCACCTGTTTTCACCTCTGTAATCATATATTGTATTATATTTCAATTTGAGCGGTTCGGTTGCGTCAAATTTTTCGGATAATTTTACTTTTCCGCTCTCAAGCGACATAGCGGTATTAAACACTTTTAAAACCGAACCCGGTTCGTAAACTCTGGCAGTAGCGAGATTAAGCAAAGATTTCTCGTCTTTTTTAGTAATATTATTAGGATCAAAATCAGGCAGCGACACCATCGCAACAATTTCTCCTGAGTGGACCTCCAATAATATGGCTGTGGCGCTTAAAGCATGAAACTTGTTCATATTCTTAGCCAAAATTGAGCGAACGGTATCTTGCACCCCCAAGTCGATTGAAAGTTTAACCGGAATTTCCGAGGTCTTAATTCTGTCATCTAACCCTTTTTCCAATCCCGACAAACCATGATTGTCAATATCGGTTACGCCCACCAAATGGGACAACAAATTTTTATGCGGATAAACTCGTTTTTCACTGGCTCTGAATTCAAGCCCAGGATTTCCGAGAGCCATAATCAAAGATTGCTGATGAGGGGATAGATTACGTTTTACGGTAAAAGTTCCGCGCCGCCGTTTTAATTTTTGATATAATTTTTCAAAATCAAGTTCCGGAAAGATTTTAGTTAGTTTCAAAGCGGTTTCACGCGGGCTTAAGATATTTTTGGCATTTGCATCCAAATCTTTGGTTGGCAAAGAGGTGGCAACAATAGTTCCGTTTCTGTCAACAATATCAGCGCGATGTACTTTTTCATGAACGATGTAAGGATTTTCAGTGCTGTTGTCCTCATACCAATTAGGTAGCACACAAGTATCAATAAGCCTTAAAGCCACCAACAAATAAGCAAAAGCAAAACAGCAAACTGCCAGCAAAATTCTTGCTTTTCCGGCATAGCCGCTGTTTTTCCGAGCCTCCCAATTAATAAACGAATCTTCCCGCGAGATATCTATTTCTTCTCCGGGAAGATAAAAATTGTCATCTTTATTTTTTACCAAAATCTTTTTACTCATCTGCGTCCTGCAATATTTGCCTTTTATCTGCTGGCGTTAGCCAGTTTTTTCATCTCCCTGTTGTTTTTAGCATATTTTGCAATATTTTTACGAGCTATTTCTTTTTTCGATTCGCTCATCTCATAATTGAATGGTAACGCAGAATAGTTAATAATTTGTTCAGCCTTAATCGGATTAAGTGCAATATGGTCGGCGACCAAGGCTCTTAGACGTGCCGGATTATTAAGTTTAGACCATTCGGCATTGAGTATATGAATGGTTTCAATATCGGTTTGGATATTTTGCTTAATTCCGTCAAGCTCATCTTCCAAACGATAAACTGAGTTTTTCATATAATTAGAGGCCGTAATTGTAAAAACGATTAGGACCAAGCTTAAAGCAATTTGGGTTATACGGTTGACATTTAACATTTTATAAACTCCTTCTGGACAAGTTTATTTCTTAATGGCATAACGCAGTTTGGCCGAGCGTGAGCGATTGTTAAGCTCTAGTTCTTGGGCTTGCGGCACAATCGCTTTCGATGCAAAACCAAACATGGCGTTTCCGGTTGAGGTTGTACCCGACAGGCAGTATTTTGAAACATGAACAGCCTTATCGGTGTTATTTTTGAAAAAGGTTTTGACAATGCGGTCTTCCAGCGAGTGGAAATCAACCACCACCAACCTACCGCCTGATTTTAGGCGCAAGGCCGATTTTATCAAACCATTTTGAAGCTCCAAAAGCTCATCATTTACGGCGATGCGCAAAGCCTGAAAACTTCTGGTGGCAGGGTCAACCGCTTGATTAAACGAGCGCTTGATAACCTGATAAATAATATTTGCCAGCTCAGTTGTCGTTTCAATTGGCTTTTTGGCTCTAGCCTCGACAATTTTTTTGGCAATCTGGCGCGATTTTTTTTCTTCGCCATAGTTAAATAAGATATCGGCCAGCTCAGTCTCGGATAGATTGTTGACCAAATCGGCAGCCGATGTGCCGGTATTTGACATCCGCATATCAAGCGGAGCTTCTTTGGTAAAAGAGAATCCTCTCTTAGCTTCATCAAGCTGCATTGAGGATACTCCGATATCAAATACCGCTCCGTCAATATCTTCAGATACAAGGTTGTTAAAATCACCAAACTCGCCCAAACGGAACTCAAAGCGGGAGCCGTATTGTTTTTTAAGCTCATTGGCTCTTGGTATCACGGTATTGTCGCGGTCAAGTGCAATAACTTTGCAGTTGGCTTTTTGTAAAATAGCTTCGGAATATCCGCCGTTGCCAAATGTCGCATCGACATAAAGCTTGTCATCTTCTGGGTTAAGAGCTTCCAAAACCTCTGTTAACATCACCGGAAAATGCTTTTTATAGTCGATGGCCATTATTTGCTTTCCTCCCCTTGTCTGATGGATGGGCGGCATTTCAAGGCCTGAGCGCGGATACGTTCCTCTTCTTTTACCCAGTTTTCAGGGTTCCAAATTTGGAACTTGCGTCCCTTGCCGACAAACACGGCCCTGTCGGTTATTTGGGCGTGTTTAAGCAATTTTTCAGCCAGCATAATCCGGCCAGTAGAATCGAAAGGATAGCGTCTGGCATCACCAAACACCAAATTGGTCAAATCATCTTGAGTTTCGGAGAAAAAGTCCAAAGAATTTTCCATTTCGGCAGCCAGTTTTTCTAATAAATCTTCCAGGCAGCCTTCAATACAAGGCGAGGTCAAACTGCGATAGCAAACAATCTCGGAGTTTGCATCCTTGGCAATCATTCGGTAGTCAGCCGGCAAAGAGACTCGACCCTTGGCGTCTACTTTGTTAACAACCGTGTCCATAAATAAAAAGGTTTTACGCAATTTTAAAATCCTTCAATCCTTGACCACATGTTTATGGTATATCATGGGATTTTATGGGAATCAATGGTAATTTTTAGTATTTTATTAACTGTTCATGTAATGTTCTGATATATTTTAGCGCTGATGCAAGCCTCATAAGGCTTTGCTATCAAGCAAAAAAATGTAAAAAATTTTTATTATTTTTTTATGCTGTGTTTATATCTTGCTAAAAGTACAGCGGTTTTTTTTATGTAAAAAAGGATTTAATAATTCTTGCAATCAACACTTGTTTTGATTATGCTCTAAAATCAGAGTAGATAAGACGGCCGGACAGTCGCGCCATGGCTTTAGATCATGGTGAGGAAAGTCCGGGCATCAGGGGAACAAGGCACCGGATAACGTCCGGCTGGGGCAACCCAAGGGAAAGTGCCACAGAAAATCACCGCCTGCCTACAAGACAGGTAAGGTTGAAAAGGCGAGGTAAGAGCTCACCGCGGTTATGGCAACATCACCGGTCAAGGTAAACCCTGCCTGATGCAAGACCAAGTTAGGGGCATCAAGGTGTATTTTTTTTAAGATACAAACCGGATGACATAAGGCGTTCTCCCCTTACTCCAGAGGTGGGTCGCATTGAGCTTCGATAGCAATATCAAGCCAAGATGAATGGCTGTCGGTTTGAGCTTGCTCAAATTAC